>JAQYWP010000798.1 GCA_029379285.1 Rhizonema sp. PD38 | reverse complement strand
GATTAAGGCGGAAAATTTAATCTACCAAAAGAAACTTGCGATTCATCCTTATGCGTTCTGTGTTCTCCCTTGTGTGTTTTGCTTCAAAAATATTTAGGTACAAAGATGCAATTGGTTTCGGTAATCATACCCTGTTTTAATGCAGAAAAATGGTTGGCAGAAGCAATTGATAGCTGCTTGCAACAGACTTACCCAAATATTGAAATTATTGTCATCAATGATGGCTCTACAGATAATTCTTTAGAAATTATTAAGAGTTATGGACATCTCATATACTGGGAAAGTCTTCCTCATAAAGGAGGTAACTATGCTAGAAATAGAGCTTTTGCTTTATCAAAAGGAAAATATATTCAGTATTTGGATGCTGATGATTACATTTTACCTGAGAAAATAGAAAGACAAGTTCAATTTCTAGAAGAAACAAGAGCAGATGTAGTTTATGGAGATTGGAGATTTCGACGACATTTACCCAATGGAAAAAGCTTCTTAGATGAAATCAAAATTGCGGGATCGCAAGCAGATATTCTTGAGTCTTTATTAGCAAATTGGTGGACTGCTCTTGCTTCTTTGCTTTATAAAAGAACTGCTGTAGAAAGTACTCCTAAATGGGATGAAAATTTACCAGCTGCACAAGATAGAGATTTTTTCATATCGGTAGTTATGAATGGTGCTAAAGTTCTCTATCAACCTGGCTGTTATGCAATTTATAGACGTTATGGTAATGTGACTGTCTCTACTGCTTGTAAACCTCGTTGGATCAAAAGTCATTGTGTCGTTTTAGAGAGAGTTGAAAAAAAATTACTTTGTTTGAATAAATTTTTTCCCTCCTATCGTCGTGCTTTAGCTATGTCCTATTTTCACCTTGCTAGATATTCTTTGCCTATCCAGTATTCACAATATTTAAAATTTCTGGAAAAAGCTTTAATTTTATTTCCAGAGTTTAAGGCAAAGAGTAAAAATCCTGCTTATCAAATAACTCAAGAGATTTTAGGGTTTCGTAAAACTGAAAGAATAGCCAGTTATATTTTGCGAGCCTCAAGGTTGATCGATTCAATCTGGAGGCGCTTTGTCACCGGAAAGGACAATTCAGCGTAACATTGTTATAGGGAGATGGAAAGTAACGAGTGCTTCTTCTTAACAACCAACTACCTGCAATTTTCAGCTTTACTGTAGGAAATACTGATGAACCGTTCTAAAATAGTTGCCATTTTTACAGGCGCAATTTCTATAATCTTAGCGATCGCCTACCTTATCCTCGTTCAATTATTGGACTTTCGAGGCGAAATGAAACCTGCTCCCATCAGCCAATTGCAGCATTCAGTCATTGTTGCACAGTTTCCAGGCGTATTATAGTAGGGGCGAACAACTGTTCATCCCTACTAGATGTACTATTACAATCACGCAAATCCCTATAGCAGTCCTAAATCATTTGTAAAATTCTCTCTCTTTCTTTTCTTGGTGTTCTTGGCGTTCTTGGCGGTTTATTCCAAAAATAATTTTCACGACGCGGAAAGTGACTACATAAGAAAAGTTGGGATCTTTAACCGAGTTAAAATTGTAGTTATGATCTCCCTAATTATCAAGTTTTTGGTGCGTTAGAGACACGCTAAAACTCCCTCTTTTTTGAGCTACTTATGAGTTCTTAGTTGCGCTTTACGTCCAATCACGTACTACAGTAAGCTTGAACTGATCTTCATGAGATAAATCATAGTCAAGAGAGCCAAAGTGCTGCTTTGACCACTCCTGCAAATCTTGAATAGCACTGGGGAAAATCTCTTCTGGAATATACCACGAAGCACTATAAATCCTATTCTCGTAACGTTTGAGCAATTCTCCTACCGTCAAATCAACTCGCCATTTGGCTGGTATGACTGTTTCCAAAGTTGCACCTTCTTCGCGCAGGGCTGCTAACACTTCTTCTTGTGTTGCACCAAAGCGGTTTACTTTGTAACCATAGCTAGCAAGGATATCTCGCCAATGTTGCTCAAAATCCAACTGAGCCTGAGTGACAGTAGTTGAAGCATTCACGCGCCCGTGACTATAAAGGTAAAGCCCTCCTGGCTTCAGTACTCGTTGAACTTCTGCAAGCGCCTTCTTCCAAGCGGAAACAAGGTGAAATACGTGTACTGTTATAGCAACATCAAATGATTTGTCAGCAAACGGTAGGGCAGTTACATCTGCTTTTTCTAATGTGACTTGATGGTTACTCTCCTGTATTTTATAGTACAATTCATTCAGCATTTTCTCGGAAATATCTACACCCGTGTAAGAATAGCCTTTTTGGATAATGGGCAGAGCAATCCTACCAGTGCCAATACCAGTTTCAAAGAATTTAGTATCTGGTGTAGGTGAGACTATGTTGAGAATACTTTCAGTGACTTGCTTAGAAACTCTAGGAGCGAATGCCCTTGTGGCGTCATAAATATCAGAGACGCGATCAAATGAAACAGTTGCTGATTGAATAGAAGATTGGGATGATGGCAAGGTCATGTTGTCCTCCTACTAAGTTTGCTAAAGGTGCGATCGCTGTGGTTTGGGTTAGTCATGAGAATCTTTCAGGCGTCCCCATATTAAAATACGCTTGTACGGGAAAAAGAACGGACGCTCATCGTCTAAGTACTTCATTAACTTTTCCCGATACCTGGACACAAACCGCTCGTAAGTCTCTAAATCCAGTCGTTGCTCATATGTAGTAAGCAGTGTACCACGATACCACTCTATAACGGCTTCTCGTGATGGCAACAAATGCCCGTAAATCTGAAGTTTCACTTCCTGCGCCACAAACCCCAACTTATAAAGCAGCCTGGCATAGTCCTCTGGTTTCAGTACCTCCAAACGTCGCACATATCCTCCCAGTTCTTTGCTAAACTCTTGAGCTGTCTCTACTGCTATGATATGCACTGGCTCTGAGTCCATCGCTGGAACTTGTAGGGCAAGCTGTCCATTTGGTAGCAACTTTGCACGTAACTTTTCAAACAATGCCTCGTGTCCGTTTACCCACTGCAAAGCTGCATTGGAAAACACTAAATCAAACTTTCCTGGAACGGGATCGTCCTCAATCTGTCCGAACTCAAATCGTAGCCCGTTTCCCTCAAGCTGACGTGCTTTATACAGCATATTCTCTGAAGCATCTAGCCCCACTGTCTCCCTTGCTACCAGCTTATGATGCAGATACTGCGTTAACTTTCCAGATCCACATCCCAAATCCAGAACTCGTAAGTCCTCTTGTCTACGTACCAAGTTTACTAAGTCATAGAATGGACGACTTCTTTCTTTCTCAAATCTTTCATACTGAGTAGGGTTCCATGTATCAGGTTTAACCACTTGTTTAATAACCCTGTGAAGATAGTACTGTCATTGAGGGTCGTCCCTCGACTCTTCATCCCTAAGTTTAATTATCATTATCAATAAATTCGCAAAAATCAAATTAGTTGTATGACTAAAAAATACATGTTTACTACATTCGATTTGTTGTTGATGGTGGTAACGGGATTAATACTGCAAGGCGAGACAAGTTTCTGGCGTACAAGAATTAACTCGCTGACTGGCATGATAACATTTTTTAATGAATTAGTTACGGAATAAAATATACTCTAATTTTGAAAAGCTCAGACTATCAAATTTGAATTAGATTGAAATAATCACAAAAAAAACAAATGTGACAACATCAAATTCAACGGAGAATGGAGGGAATTGAGTTAGCTAAAAAAATCTTAAATCTAAAAAATCAGCTATTCATTCACTAACGAAAATCAGAGCTAAATCGCTTCTTTCTAGGCGAGGAAAGCTGGAAATCGCATAGAGATTGCATCTTCTGATGGCTTTATAAATTTAGTATGATAATCTAAGAATACGTAGAAAAACTATTTTCAATTGTTAAAGTCAACCCAGGAGGCTAGACAGTGCCACAATTCCAAGTAAAACCTCTGACAAGGTCAAATGGTAAAATTTTGGTCTTACTCGGTGTCGGACTTGGGGTGTTCATGTCAACTCTTGATTTCGGCATCATCAATGTCGCTCTGCCCTCATTAGTTCAAGGCTTTCACACTGACTTCCCTACTACCCAGTGGGCTGTGTTGAGTTACCAATTAGTCAGTTCCAGTCTAGTCTTAGGGGCGACTAGACTAGGAGACATGTGGGGGAAGAAATATCTCTATCTAGGGGGACTAATTGTGTTTACCTTGAGTTCTCTGTTGTGTGGTTTTGCACCTAGTATAGAGTGGCTAATTGGCTTTCGCGCATTACAGGGGCTAGGATCTGTATTCATCTCTGGGCTGGGTTTAGTGATCGTCACAGAAGCCTTTCCTTCTTCAGAACGAGGTAAGGCTGTTGGCATCATTGGTAGTGTAGTATCGTTAGGAATTGCTTTAGGTCCCACTGCTGGTGGACTGCTTCTAGACTTGTCTGGCTGGCGTAGTATATGTAACCGTTCACAGGATTCCCGAACGTTACCGCGAAAGATAGGTACATAGAGATG
>JAQYWP010000797.1 GCA_029379285.1 Rhizonema sp. PD38 | reverse complement strand
TGAGCAACTAAATTAATCCCTATCTTGCTCTTTCTGACTTTTTCAGCAGACCCTACTGTAGAAATTCTAGAAAGATTTATTAGCGAAGAATATGAAAATAAAAAACAAAAAAGTAAACGCTCAGTTTACGCTTCATTTGTTCATAGTTGTGCTAACTCTGGAATGAGCGATGATCAAATGCCTAGTTATAGGACATTTGTTACTGAGATAAATAAACGCTCAGAATATTCTCAAATAATAAAACGCTCAGGTACTCGTGCAGCATATGAAATAGAAGCTAGCTACTGGGAACTAAAAATGACTACACCCCGACATGGTGATTTCCCCTTTCACATTGCTCACGTTGATCATACTGAGTTAGACATTGAACTAAGATGTTCCAAAACAGGAAAGGTTTTAGGGAAACCTTGGCTAACTTTATTAGTTGATGCGTTTACGAGAAGAATTTTAGCAATTTATATCAGTTATGACCATCCATCTTACCGTTCTTGTATGATGGTGTTACGAATTTGTGTCCAACGCCATTCAAGATTACCTCAAATAATTGTTACCGATAACGGAAAGGAATTTTACAGCACTTACTTTGAAACATTATTAGCAATGTTTGAGTGTACTCTTAAAAGGCGTCCACCAGCAAAACCAAGATTTAGTGGGGTTTGTGAGAGGTTATTTGGAACAACGAACACGCAGTTTTTATATAACTTAGCAGGCAATACGCAAATTACTAAAAAAGTCCGACTGATGACTAAATCAGTCAATCCTAAAAATCTTTCTGTTTGGACTTTAGGGTTATTATATGTATATCTGTGTGAATGGGCTTACCTGATTTATGATACAACTGAGCATCCTGCATTGCAAGGGCAAAGTCCGCAGTTAATTTTCACGGCAGGAATCAACCAATTTGGTTCCCGTTTAAGTCGGCTAATTCCTGATGATGAGAATTTTCGGATTCTAACTTTGCCAACAACAAAAAAAGGTAAAGCTTTAGTACAGCCAGGGAAAGGAATAAAAGTAGATAATAAATATTATTGGCATCATACATTCCGCGACCCACAGGTTGAAAAAACTTCAGTTGATGTTAGATACGATCCTTTTAATGCTGGGATTGCTTATGCCTCTTTATGGTTTTAAAACTGCCACTTTTTACTTTAAGTGACATTGTGTATTAAAACCATATCGTGTCCGCAGCAGACAAGTTATCCTTCTAGTCACAACACGGAACTGGTTAGCTTTTACTTCTCCTATTTTGTAATCATCACGTAGGTAATCTAGGTAAAAATCAACATTAATACTTACACTAGGAGTATCTTTATCGAAAGCCCAGCCTTTGACCACTCCACTGTCGCTACTATCCACATAACCTATCGGGGAGTTGGCGTTGATGATAGGAATGTTCTTCTTAGAGACATAAAGTGGCATATACTTACCGTCCACTCGATTAGGCAGATCCTCAAACTTAACTTCTTTAGTAACTCCTTGTTGGGTGTCCTGAATATGGGTAGCGAATTCCTTTGGAATGCCAAAATAGTTGGTCGCGTAGTTAATGGACAGATCTGAATCTATATTTTTAATAGCTACCGGCAGAGTCTGGATAGGGTAAAGCATTCCACCCAGGATTTCTGTTTTACTCCCGTTTAGATTCTCTAGTAAAATATCGTTGTAACCATTGTCAGTTTTAGCTTCTATTTTGTAATCCAAAACCCAGAGAGTACCTCCCTCGTTGCGAATATGGGGGGTGGAATTACGCTCGTCTCCGCTGTTTTCTACATTCAGCTGTCTGGCCCAGGCTTTTTGTCCTTTCTTTAGATTGATATGGCCAGCAGCGTAGTCTTCGAAGTAGACATTACCACCATTCTCTTTGCCAAGGTAGCCCCACTGGGTCAGAAAACCGGTACCAATATTTTTGAGAACCAGATTCATACTACTCTGGTGATTGAAAAGAGCGGTTAAGAAATTACTTCCAATAAAACCGTTATTAGAAGTAGAACTAAAGTTGAGACCCTGAAAGTAGACTAAGCCAGTACCGTTGCCAGTAATATTAATTACTGATTTATTGGCTCCAGCGGGAACTGGGCTATAAAAATAAGATCCACTAATATCTGGTCGAATCTGCGCTCCAAAGCCGATTATATTTACTGGGTGGTTGATATTGAGAGGTTTTTGCAAAAAGTAGTCTCCGTGAGGTAGATAAACGGTTTTCTTACCGGAGTCGATAGCGGCTTGAATACCTCTGTCGTCGTCGTAGATATCAGTTACGTTGGCTCCGTAGTCAAGTACATTAGCCCAGTCACTTGCAGGACTGCCAAGATCTGGAGTTGGAGTTTCTTCTATTGGCAGATTCAGGCTAGTCTTGTCTGATCCAAACAGATTGACTGCACTTCCATTGAACTTCTCAACAATCGGACTATCGGTAGTGATATTTCCACTATCGTTTAGGGAAGAGCCGTAACCACTGGTAGAAACGTTTCTGATAAAGTACTTATTCTCTCCCTGGTTGACAAAGGCTGATTGACTAGCTGCTCCACCAATTAAATTACTATCGATAATGGTGGTTAAGCCTCTCGGTAGATTGTCATAGCAGGAGCAGTTAATCACGGCTGGTACTGTGTTGTTACTATTTAAGTGTCTAATTGTAACTACCTGACCATTGGATCGGATTCCAGCTACACCCTGACCTGTTAAAGTCACATCTTCAAGGGTAGCGCTGTAGTGAGGAGCTCCAATATCAAGTCCATAGTCAAAACCGGTAATATCTACGTTTTTAATCAGTCCTGGCCCAAACCAGTCTCTGGTCATTTCAATACCGGCAAATCCTCCTCCTTTAATACTTACATTCTCAACAGATCCGAAGTTACTGGTAATATAGTCAAGTCCAATAGCCTTACTATTACCGCTACCTGTATCAATAGTAAAATCTTTAATGTAATTACCAAAGGCCGTGTTACCAGCGTTGGTTCTGATTATAGCCTTAGATCTGCTTTGGAAAGCGCCCAGATTGTCAGCCAGTTTAATTGTTGTATTAGTTTTTGACTCACCGAATAGACGTAAGTAAGGCCGCTCGTTTCCACTTCCGTCAATAGCTGATAGTGTGTCGCTGATAAGATAGGTACCGGCTGGGAAGTAAATAGTGTCAAACCCGCCGTGACTCTTGATAATGTTTTGAATAGCTGCTGTATCGTCAGTAGTGCCATCTCCTTTTACTCCGTTATCCTTAACATTAATTACGTTGGAGTTCGAGGGGATTGGGATATAGGAAATTTGTATAGGCAGAGTAGTAGCCTGAGCTTGAACTGACTTAGGAGTGTTAAAAACACTTACAACCAGTCCGGTTATTAATAACGGAACAAGTAAGTAAGTAAACAGTTTATGTTTAGGGGGCATAATACAATATCCGTCTGTGCTAGAACGTCCCGCTAAATAATCTCGAAAAAATCGTCCTGATGAATTACCTTGTAAGATTTTTCCTGAAGCCCAAATCTCCTTTAAATTATCTTGAGATGATTTTTCTTCTATAATTTCGTAAGATTCAGGATCAAACAGTTCAACCTTTTTTCCTCCAAGTTGAATAACTTTTGGCTTGCCCTTTTCAAGAATTTTCCAAGTAAAATTTTCAAAAGAATATTCTTTCTTTTTTTTGTTTAGTCTAAATAAATTGGATTTTCTATAAACTAAGACATATTCTACTAGTTTTTGAAAATTCATATCTTCAACCAATGTTTTTCCTTCATATCTAACTTTAATATTTAAAGTTTTTAAATAATTTTCACTTCCAAAAAATTCATCACATAACTTATTTAAATTACTTAGATCATGCTGATCAATACTAATAAAAATAACTCCATCTTCCTGCAACAAATTACGTGCTAAATACAGACGGGTATACATCATATTTAACCATCGAGTATGAAAGCGCCCCTCACTGGGTGTATTGGTCGAAAACTTCCTTCCTTCAGCATCTACTAACCCCGCATACACCAAATAAGTTTCCAATGTTTCCGCATAATTATCAGGATAAATAAATTTCTTTCCTGTATTGTAGGGCGGGTCAATATAAATCATTTTAATCTTGCCGTAGTAAGACTTTTGTAAAAGTTTTAAAACTTCTAAATTATCCCCTTCAATAAATAGATTTTCTGTAGTGTCAAAATTCACTGACTCTTTCTTACAGGGTTTCAAAGTAGCATAGCTCGGTTGCTGAATCAGTTTCAACGCTCCCTTTTTTCCCGACCATTCCATCCCATAGCGCGCCCTCTGATTCTCAAGAGTATCGCTAAATCTCCCTAATTCCACCTTTAATTTTTCAAAATCTATGACTTCAACCAGTTTCCCTTTTTCATTACTAATTTCTGTGAATACGCTGGGAAATAATGCTTTTAACTTAATACGGTTATTTTCAGCAATATCCTGAGACGATAAATTGACTCTCTCAACGTCATTTACATCGATTATCATAGGGAAAATGTTAATTAAATTAAATC
>JAQYWP010000092.1 GCA_029379285.1 Rhizonema sp. PD38 | reverse complement strand
GTACAATGCCAGTTGCTCATCTAACTGTCGGACATTGAAACTGGGTGTGCGCGATCGCGCGGCTAAAAGAATTGCAGTTGCGGTGGCCTTTTGCTTGAGTGGTTCGGCTGTCAAACTTCTATCTTGGGTATTATCCGTTTGCGTGAACTCCGAAGCATTGAATACAGAACTTATCTGATGAGAGGATAATTTCTTGGAAGTACGGGCAAAAAACTTGCTTTTCTGACTCTGGGTTCCATTCGTTAATGAAGATTGAGGTGAAACGCTGGCGATTGGTGTTGGTGGCCGAGAGTTTTCAAGAATTTGCGCTAACACCCAATCAATTTGTAAGGTAAGTAGCAGCCCAAGCGTACCCCAGACGAGAGCAACTCGTAATCCTTGGGGATCGTCAGTTTGCTTTGGTGAAGAGTCGCTTTCAACAAAGATTTGTGATCCCAAAAGAAACTTTCTTGCCGTTGCTCTCCAATCCCGAGCCACATCCGTGACAAAACTTTGAACCTCGGAGGTTGTTAAATCTGGACGCAGCAATGGTTCATGACTCTCCTCAGGAAGAAGCTCACCAACATAGGCACTTGTGGCGGCAAATTCTGGGGTTGCTTCCGGTACTAAATGTCGGCGATATCTAAAGTCAGCCCCATAGTGCCAATTCGGCTCTTTATTGCCAGCACGACGACCATAGACTCGCACTCCAACAATTCCTGAGATTTTTAATTGTCTAACAAGTTGAATGACTTTGACAGCAGTCTGTTTGCGTTTGGGACAAATGGGTGCATCACACATAATGTGTAATAAATCACCTTTTTGTAGTAGAAGTACTCGAGTCCCTCCTGTTTGTAAACGGGAATCTAAGTCAGGGTTCAGCAAGCGCTCAAGCAGAAAAACGATAGCAGGTTCATCGCCAGAACTTGCCAAATCTAATACCGATACTGCTAACTCCGGATATTCAGATCCAGGTAAGGAAATCCAGTCAATCCAATCTGGTGACAGATTGGTGCTTTTTTGTTGACCGTAGACGGCGACAGAAACAATCCCTTGAGGAGCGATCGCTTCCAACAGAGGCTTGATTGTTTCCACACATAGTGTTTGCTCCGGTACTGGAGTTGTGGAAGAGGTACAAAATAAATGTAGTGTTGATTCAGTGAGAGTTGCCTCCACTGCTACAAGTGACTCTGAGAACGCTGCATTCAATAAGCGGACGATCGCTTGAACATCACCCCATCTTGCCCATTCCCTGAGCATGACTTCTGGGGGCGTTAAATCTATCCGTAGCAGCCAATCAAACCTTGTTTCTCCATTGACTTGAGAAGCAATCAGTGCATCTTGGTAGCCAGAAAGCTGGAGTTCCCTCAACTTTTGGGCGACAGGGAGGGCGATCAAAGAGGGATCGGGGGTATAACTAGAATGACAAAATACCCATAGGCGATTTTGATGAGCAGAACTTGTCGGATCTGGCTTTTGCTCCCTGACTTTCACTTGTACCGCCACACCCAAGGACGATAGCATTTCACTAAGATAGCGTGCGATCGCATCTGGGTTCCCTTGGCGTGCCAAACTTTCGTTAGAGACGACCAAAGCTCCACCGGGTTTTATTGTGTCTGTACCTTCGAGAAGAGCATTGTTTGCCTGTTCGAGATGCTTACCCAATTGATTTAAGTAGACCCGATGATACCATTCAGGTCGCTTTTCGCCTTTTTTTCGACCGTAAACAATGACTTGGTAGATTGAGGAAGGCTCGCCACTGGTTAGAACATCCAGATTTGTTTGCTGTAGTGCTTGCAGCAAGTCAGATAGAGTTCGCCAACGTCTGGGACATTCTTGACCTTCACAAAGAATATGTAGGTCGTTACCTCGCAAGCGGATTTTCACCCCGAACGTGCTGATCCCTGTTGCTTGGCTGACCCACTGTACTAAAGATTGCTGACTATCTGGTAATGCTATTTTCATTTTTGAGTTGACTTTACAGCAAGCTAGTATTGGGAGGTAGTGCTTTCATGATGCAAATAGCAGTCAAAGGTTAGTTGAAAGCATGTAAACTAAAACCATATGGACTATGACACCATGAAGCTTTTTTTAACACTTTTATTACCTTATTGGCTGGCAAAATCGGTAAAGATAGTTTTATACGGTTGCAAGATATCAGTTTTTTTAGACTAGTGTCTTTTCCAATCATCCTAACAACCATGCTCGAACTACCTATGTCACCAGCTATTTCTCAGCCTTCATCAGATGCCGGATTAAATCTAACTTTGTTTACCATTCCTCAATTTTTACTCTTACAAATGGGTACAGCGTCTATCCTACTGCTATTGTTAGCAGAGAAAGCCTCTGGAGAAACTTTACATGCTATTGGCGAAGCGAGTGAAGAATTGTTTCGGGGTGATCGTCTCCCTCTCCTCAACTTTCCTATACAGAACGACTTCAAGCAATCATAAAAAGTTGACTTACTACAAAAGTGTAGTTTAGTATCAAAGCCCTCTTAGTTGTGTAAAGGGGTTTTAGTGTGGTATGAGAAGGCTCTGTCAAGATCAAGTGTTAAAATAAGATTTTTCTTTGTGTTCTTCTTGAGCTTCACTCTTTCCTACCTTGAAAGCAAATGCGTATACCCTGTGGAAAGCTCTTGGTGTCTATGTGGTTCAAAATATTTTTCAACCGCGTACTACAGGCGCAACATCTCTTCTAAGACAAGGCTTGGCACTTAAACTCGCACTCGCGGTAAGGCAGAGCTTTTGGTAGGGTTTCACTCTCACCACAGCGACTGCGATCTTCAAAGCAAAAGCGTTACAAGGGAGGGCTTGCCGAAGGGTATGTTCCAAAGGTAAAATATTGTCAAAAATTGACTCATCTGTTTCTGGTTTTTGAGGCACCTTGACAGGACTAGGTATGAGAGCCTAGTAGATACGTTACTGTCATGTGTTTTTTACGTTTCCATTTCCCTTGTACTCTTTCACCCCCTTCACCCTCTATAAAGGTCAAATTCCATAACTTTGTCATAGCAAAATTAGAGATTGTAAACAGTAACTTGCTTTACCAAGCAACTCGGTATGAATAAACATGACGCGCATTGTCTGGGTGTCGGGGAGTAGGAGAAATGTCTAGATTTCAAAGCATCTTTCACCTACAGCCGGGATGACCAGCTAACTTTATTTGTGCCAACCTACTTAGAATAATTGAAAATCATGAGTTATCTTTTAGACTCGTCGGCTCCGGCTGTGAATATCTACCCTTCCTCGGATGTATTGTTGCACCAGAACCTCCAAAGAGTGGAGGAATTATGGGAATCTGTTCTCCGCCAGGAATGTGGTCAAAATATGGTGGATCTTCTACGGCAACTACGGAATTTATGTTCGCCAGAAGGACAAGCAACCAATGATCAAGCGTCTGTATTCAAGTTGATAGAACAACTTAATATCAACGATGCAATACGGGCAGCGCGTGCGTTTGCTCTCTATTTTCAGTTGATCAACATTATAGAGCAGGACTATGAGCAAAGGCAGCAATTAACTCGCTATGAGTCGCAACCTAAATCAAATGTCTTCGGTTCCGCAAACCAAAAGGAAGCAGAAGCGCCTATCAACAGTGGGGTAGGAGCAGATAGACAGACAAAGAGTTGGCAATCAAACTCAACCGGAAAAGAAAAAGGCACTTTTGCTTCTTTATTTCCTCGGCTACACAATCTCAATGTCCCACCCCAGCAAATTCAACGTCTCATCGCACATTTGGATGTGCAGCTCGTATTTACAGCCCACCCAACAGAAATTGTCCGTCATACCATCCGCGATAAGCAGCGTAAAGTTGTACGACTCATGCAACAACTGGATGTCGTGGAAAAGCGCAGCCAGAACGGTAGTCAACTTGCAGAAGCAGAAGAAATACGCGAACAATTGCTCGAAGAAATCCGCTTGTGGTGGCGTACCGATGAGTTGCACCAGTTCAAACCCTCGGTCTTAGATGAAGTCGATTATACTCTGCATTACTTCCAAGAAGTTTTATTTGATGCTATTCCCCACCTTTACAAACGCTTCAAGTACGCTTTAGGGAAAACCTTTCCTTGGCTGGAACCGCCACGCAAAGACTTCTGTAGGTTTGGTTCTTGGGTAGGTGCAGATAGAGATGGAAACCCGTCAGTCACACCAGAGATTACTTGGCAGACAGCCTGCTACCAACGAAACATGGTGTTAGAAAAGTATATTACATCAGTGAAGCGGTTGATAAATTTGCTAAGTCTATCACTTCACTGGAGTGATGTTTTGCCAGACTTGCTGGAATCATTAGAATTAGAACAATCACAATTGAGTGAAGTTTACGATGAGTTAGCGTTGCGTTATCGGCAAGAACCGTATCGGTTAAAACTTTCTTATGTCCTCAAGCGATTGGAAAATACCCGCGATCGCAATCTGGCTTTGTACAAGCGGGAAACACCGAAAAGTAAGAGTACCCCAATTTACCAATTGGGAGCAGAGTTTCTAGCAGAACTACGGCTGATTGAACGCAATTTGACAGAAACAGGTTTAAGCTGTCAGGAACTAGAAAATCTGATCTGTCAAGTAGAAATTTTTGGCTTCAATCTGACGCAACTTGATATTCGTCAAGAATCATCCCGCCATTCAGATGTTTTGAATGAGATTTTGGAATACCTGGGAGTTCTGCCTCAATCATACAATGAACTCTCAGAGTCCGAGAGAGTCTCTTGGCTCGTAGGAGAACTGCAAACCCGTCGGCCGCTTATTCCTGCCCAACTTCCATTTTCAGACAAAACCAACGATGTGATTGAAACTCTACGGGTGGTGCGATCGCTACAACAAGAGTTTGGTTCAAATATCTGCCAAACATACATCATTAGTATGTGCCGTGAAGTCAGCGATGTATTGGAAGTATTGCTATTGGTAAAAGAAGCAGGACTTTACGACCCCGGTACGGCTCGTGGCACAATTCAAGTAGTCCCTCTGTTTGAGACTGTAGAAGATTTACAACGCTCAAAAAGCGTGATGCGGCATTTGTTTGAACTCGAACTGTATCGGGCTTTCTTAGCTGGAGGCTATACGGTAATTAAAGGAGACAAGGAAAACACTGAAGACAAGGAAGCAATATCTTCCAAGACTTCCTCACTTCCCTCTTCCCTGACTCTTAATTTGCAAGAAGTCATGCTAGGGTATTCTGACAGTAACAAAGACTCTGGTTTTTTAAGTAGTAACTGGGAAATTCATAAAGCCCAAAAATCTTTGCAGCGAATAGCTGAGGAATATAGTATTACTCTACGGATTTTCCACGGACGTGGTGGTTCCGTTGGACGTGGCGGTGGGCCATCTTATGAAGCTATTTTGGCTCAGCCAGGTCACAGCATCAATGGGCGAATCAAAATTACCGAACAAGGAGAAGTATTGGCTTCCAAATACTCCTTGAAAGATTTAGCTTTATACAATCTTGAAACCATCACCACTGCAGTTATTCAAGCAAGCTTGTTGCGGACAGGGTTTGATGATATCCAACCTTGGAATGAAATTATGGAAGAGTTAGCAGCGCGATCGCGTACCCACTATCGTGCCCTGATCTACGAGCAACCTGATTTTATTGACTTCTTCCACCAAGTCACTCCGATTGAGGAAATCAGTCAGTTACAAATCAGTTCTCGTCCCGCCCGTCGTCCATCAGGTAAGAAGGATTTAAGCAGTCTGCGCGCAATTCCTTGGGTATTCAGTTGGACGCAAACCCGGTTTTTACTTCCTTCTTGGTATGGTATGGGTACAGCTTTGCAAGAATTTTTACATGAAGATCCAGAAGAAAACCTGCAACTCCTACGCTATTTTTATGTCAAGTGGCCCTTCTTCAAGATGGTGATTTCTAAAGCAGAGATGACCTTAGCAAAGGTAGACTTGCAAATGGCAAAGCACTATGTAGACGAATTGTCAAATCCTGAAGATAAAGATCGTCTTGAGAAGGTTTTTGAACAAATTGCTCGCGAATATTACCAGACACGAGATTTAGTTCTAGAAATTACTGGTCATCAACGACTTCTGGATGGCGATCCCATACTACAGCGTTCCGTGCAATTACGTAATGGTACAATTGTACCATTAGGTTTTATACAGGTTTCTCTCCTAAAACGCCTGCGCCAGTCTCGAACTAATTTCACTTCCGGAGTTATCCACTCTCGTTACAGTAAAGGTGAGTTGCTGCGAGGAGCATTATTAACTATTAATGGTATTGCGGCAGGAATGAGAAATACTGGTTGAAGTGTAAATTGTTGGTGGTTAGTCGTTAGTGGGAAATGTAACCAATAACTACCAACTACCAACTACAAATAACTACCAACTCCCAACAAACAAATGAATCGAGTTTTAACTTGCACCCTTTTAGCACTACTTACAGGCTTTTTTAGTAGTTATGTCGGTGGGCAAATTTCCCTAATTCTTCACGGCCAGAAATGTCAAAATCAAGCTTGGGGTTTTCAACAGATGTGTAATGCTTGGGAGACACCAGGGGCAATATGGCAGGGTAGCGCAACAGGAATGTGGACAGGGACTATTTTAGGGGCATTTGTTGGGGGATCAGTGACGCGACAAGGTAGGAAGTAGCATAGATTTAACTTATTTCAGACAGAAGTCCCACACTCTATCCGTTTCTCCTGAGTGCTGGGATGAATGACTGAGTGATGACGATTGTACACTCGTCTACCGGACAGCTATATTCTCTAGGCTCGCGAGTGCATCTTGATTCAAGTAAAGTCTGCGGGAGAGAAGATTCTCTCCCGCAGACTTTACGATTAGTGGCGAGTAGTTCACTCCACATCTCTAAGTACATGGCTTGCGGATATCAAACCTGCCTTTACAAAAGTAGGAAAAAAGTTTTGTGTCACTATTACTGATAAAATCTATGATTAGCCCAGGTTTCTAGTTAGACATGTATGGTATTTACCCATAACAGCCTTAACTATATAACTAGCGACTTAGATTATTAGTCACAACGGTACATTGCCATGACTGCTGAAACTAACCAAGAGAATCAAACGACCACAGGTGCTGATGCTATTGATGAAGCGATCGCGCGGGGAATTGATTTTGACGGTTCTCCGATTCCGCCTACCAAGCTGGAACTTTATCATAAAGTCATGGCACTAGAGGCAAGCAGACAGCGCAGTGGTGTATCGAATACCATGCGATCGCGCATCGTGCGGATTGGGGCAAAACATATTCCCCAAGCTGAACTCGATCAAATGCTAAAGGAAGCAGATTTCGCCCCTTTGAAAGACAAGGAAATTGCCTTTTTCTATAGCAAAAAATAACTCCTGTACGGGCGAAGGGCTCTACCCTCCGGGAACGCCTGAAGGTGAACGCCCCTACGCACGACTTCTCTTACCAGAAATCTGTAACTTCGTACCCCTGTTCAGCTAGCATTTGTCGCAGTAGAGGTAAGCTAAGTCCAATCACATTGCTGTGACAACCTTCTATTTTTTCTACGAAGAGACTGCCATATCCTTCAAGTGCAAAACTACCAGCACACTTGAGGGGTTCACCCGTAGCAACATAAGCATTGATTGCGCGATCGCTCATTTGAGCAAAGTATACTCTTGTTACCTGACACCTTACCAAAGTTATATTTTGGGAAAGATCCATTAAGGCATGACCCGTGTAAAGATCTCCAAAGTTTCCTTGCATTTTTCGCCAGCGTAGGCAAGCTTCTTCAGAATTAGCTGGCTTACCATGAATCTCGCCTTGAAGAGCTAAAACCGAATCGCAACCCATGATTAAAGCCGATTCAAATTGAGGGGCAATAGTTTCTGCCTTCTTCTGTGCCAGAGTTTGCACGAGTTGTGCAGGATCAGATAATTGAACCTGTGACTCATCAAAATTACTAGGACAAGCGATCGGTTCAATGCCAACCGTTTGTAGTAAGCGCAATCTTGCTGGTGAAGCAGAGGCTAGTACAAATTGGGAAATATGCATAAAACTTTACATATGAACAACAAAGGAGGGTTAGAGAGAACAACACAAAGAAAGAAAATTTGAAACTCCGAGCTTTCCTTTCGTTCTCTCCCACTGCTTGCTAATAAACGGAAAAAGAACTTACAGATTCTTCAACCGACTGTTTAACTTTTGGCCAACGCTTTTCAGACACTGAAGCATTAAATGTAAAAAGTTTACCACGGCTGACAGCAACGTTGGCGAGGTTGTGGCGTTGTTGATTGTTAGGGAGTTTGATGACATACTCTAAAAGATAGTATGTCTTCCCGTTAGATTCCCGCTCTTGAGCATTCACTAATTCAGCTTGGCGATTAGAACCAACTGGTGCAAGGGCGTTTTTTCCTAGTCTATATCCTACTTCTCCTGGTGTCCCCAACTGTGCTAAAGTTTTACCTTCTGGAACTGGACTAATTACCACAGAAACATTTTCACTCATCTCAATCAAATCGTGGAACACAACATCAGGTCCGTTGGCAACTTTAATTTGTACCCAGCCATTAGGATATAGGAACTGATAGCCATCAGTGGTGTTGACATAGCTTCTGAGTCCATCAGCAACCGCAACATCAGAATGACTTAGACAAAAGCTCAAAACCAACAGCAAAATTAATCCAATTCGTTTCCACATTTCTCAACTTTCCTTTGGGCCCAAAAGCAATATTTAAGACAAGCCTAATTTCACAAATCTATTGTCCCACGTATGCTGACAACTTACGAACTGCGTTGGTTTTACCCGGGTAAAGTTCCTGAAGACATTAAGCTGTGGTTTGAGCAAGATTGTCTCATGAACCCTTCATCACCCCCAGAAGAACGTTCAGATGTGTATCTTTACTCACCTGAAAGTACTTACTTGGGAATAAAGCTACGGCAAGGACGGTTAGATGTCAAATGGCGCAAAGCAGAAATAAGTGTTGTGAGGTTTGGTGAGTTTGCAGAGGGAAATATAGAAAAATGGGGTAAGTGGCTGTGTTGCGATCCTACAGAAGAAAGTTTTCAACCGAACCAAGTTTTAAGTAATCCTACTTGGGTCAGTGTTCAAAAAACTAGGTATTCACAACTTTACCAAATATTACCTAATTTTTTACCGCAACCTATCTCAGCCAATGAAAGTATTGATAATGGTTGTAGTGTGGAACTGACCTCTATAATTATTCACGAAAATTCTTGGTGGAGTCTTGCCTTTGAAGCCTCAGGCGAAGATAACCGTCTTATGGATAATCTTCAAGCAACAGCCAATTTAGTATTCAATTCTTATAAAGAAACAAAATTGCAAATTGAGAATTCTTATGGTTACCCTAGTTGGTTGGCGTTTGTTAATCTATGATAGCCTGCACTATTTCTAGGCAAATAATCTCCTCAAGATACAAAAAATCTTCTCGTATTGAAGAAATTAGCCCTTAATTGTTTTTCCTTCCTATTCCTCATAATCAACCCTGGTATATAATTAGCAACTTAGGTTACTACTCAAAAACTACGTCTTCATAAAGTGTCGTTATTGCGCTTTCAAAGTCAATGCTTTTAAGTTGAAATAATTGCTGTTGTGAGGTGTAAGACTGCAATATCCAAAATCCTTCGCTGCGTCGAAAACACTCAACTCGCTGGCGCTTGGTGTTAATTAAGACATATTCTTGTAAAGTTTCTAACTGCTCGTAATCAGCGAACTTATCACCTCTGTCAAAAGCTTCGGTCGATTCAGATAAAACTTCAACAATTAAACAGGGAAATTTTTTATACGCAGGTGTTCCGCGATCACGTTCGTCACATGTAACCATAACATCGGGGTAGTAGTATCTATTTTGTTTTTCGATTCGCACCTTCATATCAGATATATAAACACGACAACTAGAACCTCGGACGTGGTTACGGAGAAGTGCAAACAGGTTTCCAGCAATGGTAACGTGAGGGTCAAGTGCCCCTGCCATTGCGTAAATTTCCCCGTCGATATATTCGTGTTTGATATCGCTTTTTTCCTCCAGTTGGAGGTATTCATCGGGAGTGAGGTAAGTTGGTTGAGGATAAGCGACCATTATTTTAAATAAGATACTGAATTGTAATTGTTCGTTGATTGGAGTGACAGCAATAATTTCAGGTTTCATCCAGGGTGAGCTTCCGTTTCACCAATCAAATTATCCTTCTAACAAACGTTGTACTGAAACTACAATTTCCGAAAATGCCAAAGGACTGACTTCTCCCTGACTCAGCGTTACCTCAAATTGATAATCGCCATTGATAGGATTGCGTAGAATTTTGACAAGACGATTCTTGAAATCTACAATCCAATATTCTGGAATCTCTGCTTTTGCGTAAGTTTTTCGCTTTGTTTCTAAATCTTTGTTCAAACTGCTATAAGAATATTTAATCAGCCAAAAAATATTTTCTGGGTAGCGATGACGGGTAAGATAAAGCTTTTTAAGTGGCTGAACAATTGCCAAATCTGGTTCTGGTTCGGAATTGGTTTCGGGTATGGTAATTGGCTTAGCATCACGTATGAGTACTTGATTCGCTAACAGTTGGCGTAAATAGTCGGTCGCGTCTGTACTTAATTGAGCATGTTCTGGACCCTCAGGAGGCATTTCGATGATTTCTCCATTTAGTAGTTCGACGTGGCGACCCTCTAAAAGACCGACTTTAATCATGCAGTGATAGTCGTCTAGCGTCCATTTCGCATTACTAACAGTCATCGCTAGGCTTCCTTAGTCTGGAGGTTTGATCACATTCTATCTTTATTACAGTATGTAACTGGTTTGATGAAGAGTTTGGTCGTTACTTACTATTCGTCCGGGCTGCCAATATGTTGCAAAGGAGTACTAGTTGCCACAATCAATCTGCTATGTGAAAACGGCTGTAATTTAAGACAGTTGACTTTTAATATTTAACGTGCATTGCTTGCTCATACTAGTACACAGGCACAAAGAGAAAGTCTCGGCAGAATTGGTAAGCTTGTTATTGTGAACACTGAGATCGCAAGCAATAACCTCTTATAGATATGTTGCATTCACTGGAAAAATTACTGTAATTGCAAGATAGTTTAATGATTATCATTATTACTTTTTAGTAACAAGAGTAAGTATATTGAATCCGGGAATAATATTTGTTTTAAAATCAGTATTTTCTCCTCAAAAAATATATTTTTAAACTAATCTTAACCTATTCTTTGACGAATGTTTATGCATTCAGTAATGGCAACGTATTAGGCTTTACTAGTTTAGTGTCAAATCCTATTTCTCAAATAAGAATGAAATAGTCATTGGAATGTATCACCTAGCTGCGAAAAAAAATCTAGGGAGATGAATAAAAGGCTGAAAAGTGATGTTAAAGGATTTGTTTTCGTTAAATTCTTCAACAAATTAAAGACTTTCAGAAGTTAAAGCCTGCGAAATTTCGGTGTTAGTACGTCTCTAGATTACTAAGAGGTCGGCAATACTCGCACTCTTTGATGCTACAGGATGTGATGGTGACACTGTAATATGAACGATTTTTCCTCATACTCCATCCGTGTTATGACTAAAGTAGCAGCTAGTTATACAAATACGTGTAAGTAATAATGGAGAATTGGGAATTGGACTATTACCCATAAGCATTTATCAATATTGGGAGATGTAGATGAGATATATAGCAAGGACTTCTTGGACAAGGCGACATTTTTTACAGTTGTTCGTAGGAATGTTTATAGCAACGCTCTTAGTGTGGGGAAACTGGAACCCAACCATTGCTAGCAAACCTCGCCTTCCCAAAGTAATTTTGATTTCACTAGACGGTGCAACACCACGACTGCTCAACCAATATCTTGCCGATGGTACACTGAATCAAGATCGGGGTATAGGGTTACTGCGAAGACAAGGAACTTTTGCCAAACAGAATACAACGATTACCCCATCGCTGACGGCTCCCTCACATATTGCGATCGCCACGGGTTCTGTTGCTGCAAATAATGACATTAACGCTAATACCTTCCATCTCGTCGCTAGTCCTTTTAGCCAAAATATTAGTGGCTTCAGTGCCCCCATCGGTGGTTACTCTGTTAGTATTGACGGACCTGCGGAAAGTACGGATTTAACAGCACAGCCAGTCTGGCAAGCTTTAAAGCGAAACGGTAAAAAGATCGTTGCCGCCACATTTCCTGGTGCAGATGGGGCAGATATTACAGTGCCAGGACTGCCAAATAGCCCAATCGTGCAGTCAGCCAGCAAGAGAACTGTAGATTATACCGTTCCCTTTGGAGCTTTTGCTGGGGTGGGAGCAAGTGGTTTTAGTCTAACAGCCGCAGATTTTGCAACTGCACCTCAAGCAACTATCGATCAACTACAAGCAACTGGAAAAGTTTCCAACAGCGAGATTTTACAGACAAATAGATCTTTTGATACGTTTACTGTGGGTGGGGTGAATTACAACATCCAAGTTGCCGCCCTTGATACAACTAACGATAATAAAACCGATTACGACACGTTAGTCTTCTTTGATGCCAATCAAGGTATTCAGTCAGGACCATTTAGTTTACCTTCCACTGGCCCTGCTTATGTAAAAGCCAACGCTCAAAAGTCCAGCCAATTTTACTTCGAGGGTAGCTCGAACAAAGCAGGAGCCGCTTTTTACGTAAGTACCTTAGCTCCCGACTTGTCCACTGTTCACTTTGCTCGCTACTCTGCTAATTACATCCCACGCAACCCAGCAGTCCTAGCAAATGTAGACGATATCAACAATAATGTTGGCTTTTGGGCAGATCAGGCAGACTACCGCTTCCCCGAACGACTCAACCCTGGAATTGATAATTTCTCTGACCAAGAATTAGAAGCCATTTACGAGGATCAAGTTAGAAATTTTGTTGATTACCAAACTCGTGTTGCTTTACGAGCAATTCGTCAGAGTCCCAAAGCTGATTTAGCAATGATTTACATTGAGGAACCTGATGGTTCAGAACATCAGTTTCTCATCACCGATGCACGTCAGGCAACTAATCCCCGCGATCCAAACTCAATTGGATCGGCTCAAGATCGAGAGAAAATTGCTCGCTATGACAATTATGTCAAATTTGCTTACCAAGCTGCCGATCGCGCAGTACAACGGATTATTGAAGCCGTTGGAACCAATCGCAAAGGTATACCGAATAGCAACATTATCGTTGTTTCCGACCACGGATTTGACCCCTTCCACACTACTGTTGATATAAATAACTTCCTCCAGAGCAAGGGCTTCGATACCAATAAAGTTAGAGCCATCACGTCTGGTCCTGCGGCTAATATTTACATCAACTTGCAAGGACGGGAACCCAACGGTACGGTTACCCATGAAGAGTACATCACACTGCAACGGCAAATACAGGATGCACTCAAGTCGTTTGTTGACACCAATCCTTACTATACAGACGGCAGCACGCAAGTTTTTGACAAAGTTTATACCCGACCTATTCCCGTTAACCTAAATGACCCCTCCTTTGGTATAGGCACAAATGAGTTCATAGGTCAAGATACTGGCGATGTTTTTGCTCTACTGACAGAAAACTATAATTTTGACGGTATTCAGACTCCAGTAGTAACGCGTTTTGGAGATAGCTCTAGTAGTCCTGTATTATCCGTACCAAACTTCTACGGTGCCCACGGATACGACCCCAATCTGATTAACATGAGTGCCATTTTTTACGCGGCTGGTCCTGATATTGAACGTGGAACTCTAGACAAGGTTCGCAACATCGATATTGCACCAACAATTCTACGCCTACTGAATGTTGAACCTGCTTCAACAGTGCAGGGTGAATCTGTTTTGAATTAGCGATCGCTTGTCGTGATATTAAAGTAGCCAATTCCCTCTCCAATTCTTGGGGAGGGATAGAGTAGAGTAAAACTGACACTCATATCCAAGGAAAGTGAGCTATCTTCATATACTAAACTACCCACACCCTAAAAAAATATAGTTTTTATAATATCTTTTGCTGACTGAACAGAGTTCCGAGCTTTAGTAATTTGGCGAGCAAATTCTGTCAGCTTATTGTGGTCAATTTTTTTCTCAAACTCCACTAAAGCTGGTTTTATTTCTACAGAAACGTTTTCAATTTCCGTATTGCGTTTTTCAGGTTCAAATTGAGGTATAGTATCAACGCCTTTGCTACGGTACTCAGCCATCCCGTCTAACAATTCCTGAACCTGTTTGTAAGATTCTGCTAAAGGAGGATAACTGATAGCAATGTCATACAGTTTGCCAATATCCGCAGGAATGTCAGTTTGATTTACCAGTATTTGCACCTCATCTGGAAGCGGCGTCTTAAGTTGGTAGAGAGCAAAAATAAAGGTTTTGAGTTCAGAGGCTAGGACTTACGCATTGACAGGAATCTGACTATGTGCCTTCAAACCCACTTTTTGTTCAAGATGTTCCAGTATGAAGTCACGAGCCATGTTAATTGTTGGTCACTATGAGACTTATCAATTACCGTGTCATCTCCACTTAAT
>JAQYWP010000796.1 GCA_029379285.1 Rhizonema sp. PD38 | reverse complement strand
ATTTTTCCAATTTGACTTTCTGCCCGCATTTTCACGTGAAACTCGCGCCTTGGAAACTTCCCCCGGCAGATTTCACGTTTCCCCCCCCCTGTTATCCCGTTTCAACAATTTTTTAAGACTCATTCCCATCCTGAATTCGTGACGAATTCATCTTACTCCCTTTGAGTACCTTTCACCGCTATTCTCATTTATCTAATCTTATTGACATTTAGGAGAAGATGCCCTGTACTGCTACAAACTTTACTCGGTCTAGTTTTTAGTCTTTTTTTTACATCGAACTCAGGTCCTAATTAGCATTCACGTTTAAAAACGCGATTACGCTTAGCTCTTTGAGTTTAGTAAATTTCTCTGGAAGTTGAATCAATAGAACGAATACCAGTATTTTGTCCACGACGTAGATGGAGATACCAGCACAAGGGGATTAAGGCGTTTTTCTTCAATTCTACAAAACGGTTGTAGCTGACAAGTTTTGGGAAATATTTTCTAAAAAAATTAGATCTGATTTATAAAGTTAATCTTAAGAAGTAAGGCGAGATTCGCTTCGCGGTGTTTGCGATCGCTAAAATCTCGAAAAATAATAACGGCAACGCGGCGCAGCGATTCGTCGCCGATGCGCCCAACTTTAACGTCGAACCAAGAATCTGATGGTCAACGGGCTGTCCGTCTTCGTCATACAATACTTCGATGCTACAAAAGCCTTCGTTGATCGATTCAAACAGTGATCAATATTTCTCCTCAGATGCACGCAAGGCGAATTCGACGCGTTTGCGATCGCCAATTTCCGCTTCGAGTTGAGCATTGTTTGCCAACATAAAAACGTAGCTGTAAAATTTAAGACCTATTGCAAGGCAAAAGAAATCGAAATAAGTGAGGTTTTAGAACAATTAATTGAAAAATGGCTTTCAGAACAAGGTAATTTATTTGACGAAGACTCATAAAAGACCAACCACGAGAAAGCAAGTAGTAACAAGGCTTTCAGATATTTAATACTTTCATATAAATACTAAAACGTAGTTTTTAGTGTGGATTTAGGTGTGGATGTTGTGAATGAAGTGTGGATGTAAGCCTAAAACCCGCATTATTACGTGTGGTCACATGTGGATGAAATGTGGACGAAGTGTGGATATGAGTGTTGATGAAGTCTAGAACCCCTGTGATACCGTTGTCCACACTCGGGAAAATCTGAAAAACCGGGTTTTTGAGGTTGTTTGAATGTGAGTAAATTTATTTATACAAATATATTTTCAGTGGTATGGCGATAATATAGGTTTTAAACCTCAAAAACAACCCTTGTAAACCTGACTAACATTCAGCAGAATTTTATAATGGAACCGACAATAGCTCAACTTAAAGCACTGTATCGAGTTTGTGTACAAACCAGTACTTTACTACAAGACATTAACCTGACTCGATTAGATGAACGAACCAAGTGTATATTCATGATTGTGAATGACACAATAAATATAGAAATTGATGTTAATAGAGAGTTGATATATGACGGCATCAAATTTTGAAAATATGAATAAAGAGCAGTTGCGTGTGTATGTCCGTCAGAATCCACATGATATAGAGGCTTTTCACAAATATGTCGATATGGTTCGTGCTACACCAGGAAGGATAAGAATACCTGCTGACCAAATCGATACAGAATTGCCTAAACTGTTGCAAGCTAATTAATTTTTGAGGAGTTAAAAAAAATAATGTCCTAAACTGTTGTAACTTAAGGGTTACAGCAGTTTTATTGTTGAAATGAAAATCAACAGACACGGACAAGCTAAGGTTCTTACCCAGTCCGAGATACAGCTTGTTTTCACCCAAGGGTTACAGAACGAGCAGAACGAGCGCGATAGAACCTTATTCGGTGTGTGCTTGTTCACTGGGTGTCGTATTCGTGAATGTTGTACCCTATTGACGGCTGACATCTACACCCATCGGGGACAGGTAAGACCACGGCTAATGATTCGCAAAGGGAGTACCAAGGGCAAACTGGGTACCCGGTCTATACCAGTGATAGAAGATTTAAGGAAAATACTGACCGACTATTATCCAACGGTGGGAACTAATTACCTGTTTCCCGGTAGGAATGCCGGACATATTAGTGAAGATTCAGCCGCAAGGATTCTAAGGCAAGCTTGCCAGAGGGTAGGGGTGGAAGGAGCGAGTACTCATAGCTTCAGACGTACCGCGCTCACCCAGATGAGTAATGCTGGAATACCACTGAGGGTTATTCAGGAAATATCGGGACACAGAAACCTTGAGCAGTTGCAACGGTATTTAGAAGTATCGGATGAGCAGGTGTTAGGTGCGGCTGCAAGCTTGGCAATGTTGAGTCCTGTTGGGGGAGATGTCGGGAAATTAGCGCTTATTAACAAATTTTAATCTTCATGGTCATCATAAGGGTCATCTAGTTCCTTGCTAGGAGGACCAAATGAAGTGTAAATTGCTGCGGCTGTGATCGCGAAGACAATAGCGCCAACGGAAATGCTGAAAACTGTTGCGGGTTCCATAATAAAGTGGGAAATTATGAGACGTTATATTTGATAAATTTTAAGTATGGGAATGTAGATAGATTCAGACTCCAGATTACCTGTCCTGATTATTACCTACCACAAAGAGTATCGTAACACGTTCTCATGAATTTGCGGCGCAGTGTTTTTTCGATTGGTAATGCGACGACAACCTAATTGCCTAAGATTGTGCCGATTTAAAAGAAGTCCGTTGATGGTACAATAGGCAGGTCAGTACAAGGCATAAAAATTACCCTTGGATTGAAAGAAAGTTGACACCCAAAATACTGTAAGGAGACGAGCCAGTGCCTTGCGGTGAATCTAGCTCGCATGAGGCTTTTTCCCACGCCCAGGCGACTGGTGTTAGCGCAGCGTTAGCCACGCAGGAGCGTCACCCGGAGGGAGCCAGTCTGCCTATGCGGTTTTACCGTTGCAGGCGTTTGGCGTTGGGGTTCCCCTTTTTGAAGCACAAGAGAGTATTAACACGCTTTTGTGTCATATTTGTTAAATCGGAGAACCCTTACAATAGGGATATGCTAACTGAAAAGTCTCTAGAATCCGCTTGTCTTTGGACAGTGGAGTGTAAATTGGTAGAATTTGACAAAAGATTAAAATATCATTTGGTAACTAGATCTTAGGTGAATTATGGCACAAAGGACTCGGTTGGGAGATGTTCTCAAACCCTTAAACTCAGAGTATGGTAAAGTCGCGCCTGGTTGGAGTACGACTCCTCTCATGGGCGTTTTTATGGCACTCTTTCTCGTGTTTTTGCTGATTATTCTGCAACTCTACAACAGATCGCTGCTAATTCAGGATGTAACAGTTGATTGGAGTAGCATAGGCAGATAAGCAATATAGAAGCTTTACTGCTTACATAAGAATTTGTTTCACACCCGGCTATTCCGGGTTTTTCTTTAGGTCACTAGGTTCCTTTTTTCTGTGTTCTTCTGCCTCCACCCCTTAAAGCTTTACACTATATATATAGGTTTACTAGGAGACTTATGAATATATTTGGTATGGGTCTGCCGGAAATGGCTTTAATCATGGTTGTGGCGCTGTTAATCTTTGGTCCAAAAAAGTTGCCAGAGATTGGTCGGAGTATGGGAAAAGCGATAAAGGGTTTTCAAGATGCTTCTCGGGAGTTTCAAAATGAGTTTCAAAAAGAAACATCTCAGTTGGAACAAGCTGTTAAAACTACTGCAGAACTAGAACCCAAGCATTTAGAACCATCTAAAGTGGAGAACGAAACTAGCGATTCTGTCCAACACAGTTGAGAAAACTGCTGTCAACCACAGTAACCCAAAGTCTTGTTTGTTCTTGTGTTAGATTTAGCTGATATATTCCTATACTAAAATCTAAAATCGAGTGACAGAAGGTGTTACCCAAAAAGCTTTGGTAATTCCCCAGCTGATTGTAGGGTTGGGAAATCCAGAACCGAAGTACGACCAAACTCGCCACAATATCGGCTTTGCTGCTATCGATGCTTTATGCCGTCCTTGGCGGATTTCTTTGACGGAAAACCGCAAGTTTCAGGGGGAGTATGGGGAAGGAATAGGACCAACAAAAGATAAAATTCGTTTGCTTAAACCGTTGACATACATGAATTTGTCAGGACAAGCAATCCAGGCAGTGACAAATTGGTACAAATTGCCACCTGAGTCGGTACTCGTGATTTATGATGACATGGATTTGCCTCTAGGCAAAACTCGCCTACGCTTATCTGGTTCTGCTGGAGGACATAATGGCATTAAAAGCACGATCGCACATCTCGGTACCCAAAATTTTCCCCGTTTGCGGATCGGCATCGGCAGACCAAAAGACTCAACTTCTAGTGATCAATCAGACTCTGTTTCTTTTGTGCTCGGGAGATTTTCCAAAGCTGAAACTGATCTAATGTCTCTTATACTACAACATGTTGTTGAATGCTTGGAAATTTGTCTGAAGCAGGGAGTTGAAAAGGCAATGAATATTTGTAATAGCCGTACTA
>JAQYWP010000795.1 GCA_029379285.1 Rhizonema sp. PD38 | reverse complement strand
TACTTCAGCAAAATAGTCTGTATTTTTCAGCACAAAATTAGATGCGCTTACCCTGGCGTTGGAGCTAGTAGACTATAATCTTTGAAAACCGGAAGATTATTCTTCGTATAACGCCTACTGAAAGCAACTTTCAAGATAATTTTGTATCCTGTTTTCGATGATTACGCTCTACTAGTTTGTGAAAACAACATTTCCTACAAATTAGATATTTGCTATCCCTACAACACACTTGTCTACGCCTCTTGTAGAAGCGCCTGCACGGTTGTAGCAGCCAAAATTGTCATTGATAAATGATTTTTCTAATTGGTTTTGGAGTTGTTTCTTATTGGCTTTCAATCGCTCCCACTCTTCACGAGTCAATTCATCGAATGGCGTATCTAATAATTCGTCGTCGGTTTTAGGCGCTGTGAGTTCTTTGAGTGCGGTAAACGCTTCGCCAAGACTCCAATATTTTTCTGAACCACCACACTGCCAGTAATAACTCGTGGCTTCGTTCTCCCAAAATTCTTCAAGATTCCTTACCCTAAACAGCATTCCGAGTGGTGTCTTTGCGTTATAAGCAATGTACGCAACAGAATTCTTGATCTGGCTAAAATAAGTCATGCGGTAGCTTGTGGTAGGTACACACAAATCGATTGAGAGACCACCGGAATATCTACATCTGGCACACCCAACGCCATCGCAATCAGGACAAATAGCAATCTCAGAATTTGGGGTGAGATTGATGTTCCAATTTGAAGTAATGGTGAATACGGGGGAAACAACTTCCTTTGGAATTACCTCAACTGGTTTTGTTTCTACAAACTCTTGTGTGGGTTGAGCAACTGATTTCTCGTACACTGGCAGCGTCCCTTGCTTGTGGTGCCATGTGATGTAACTGTGGCACTTCGCCCAACTGTTAGCACGATGCACTTCGGTTTCATCTACCATTACTACCCAGCGCTGTGTCTGGAAGTCGTTTGAGTCATGGGTGATTGAAGCAATTTGCTTATTACCCTTGTAAACCTCATGCTCGTAAAAGTTAATTTCTACAGTTTTGATTTCTTCTGATTGGGGTGCAACTTGCTCTTCAACTTTGACGGAGGCAGCAGAAACTTTTTCTATTTGTGCTGATTGACTCGTTAGAATCGCTTCCACCCAGTTGGCTTTGACACGTTTGTCGGTGATCGTTTTGGTGGAACCAAGTTGCACGTAAACATCTTTTAGTTGGGTGATACTCTTGATGTTTAAGTTGGATTCGGTACAATAGTACATAATTGGATTCTTGTGAAATGGGAATCAACAAAGGGCGATCGCATTCGATTGGTAGTTGAGGCGATCGCTCTTTGTTTGCTTTCTGCTATTATGCTCGATATTACGTTACTTGTCAATACATTACGATACTAATTTAACGATACCTTGCAATACACGATTATTCGGGACTAAATTGAGGATATAAACCACAAAAGAAAGATCATGGCAGCCAAAAGACAAAGGACTTTTATTTCAATCGAGATAGACCCTGAAGAGAAAAAAGCATTCAACGATAAAGTTGAGAAAGAGGGCAAAACAGTGACATCCGTCCTCAAGCAATTCATTGAAGAGTACATGAGCAGTGAGGTACCAGGAAGCCTGCCAAGCCTAATAGAGATAACTCAGCGACTAAAACTCGTTGAAGAAAAGATTCAAGAAATAAATCTTGAAAATAGCGAACTTGTAAACAAAAGCAAACAACTGGTGGGGGAATCAGCCGCCTGAAGGAGGAAAACGACTCCCTCAGGCGATTTCGTCACGAACTGTTAAATCTGATTGATAAAGAAAAACCCGCCAATCATCAGGCGGGTTAAGTGTTTTTTAGGGATGTTGCATGTCTCGACAAAGTATTGTAAAATCGAGACATGTTAACGAATAGCTTAACAAATGAACGCGATCACGAAAACCGATCAAGACATCGCAAAGTTTGCGGGATAGAATCTTCTATCCCGCGAGCTTTACGTAAGTTAAACCCCCAGTGATTGTTTACAAGGCAGACACTGGGGGGAGTTTCACAAACCACTTTGTAGTTCATGACTATCCAAACAATACCAGATCCCCCTGCACCATGCATCGGGGTCAATTCCTCACGTGTGTACAAGCGATTCTGTAATAAACAAAAACACCGGAAGCGTCCACACCTGATAGCTAAGTATGGAATGCAATGTTTTTGGTGCGGCATAACTCTCACTTCACAGACTTTGACAATCGATGCAAAGTCTGCCGGACAGAAATTTCTGTCCGGCGAGCTTTGCCACTATATCCCCCTGTCACGCGGTGGGAGTAACAAAATCAAGAATTTACGCCTCTCATGTCACGCCTGCAACAACGGACGGGGGAATGCATTACCAGAGGAGGTGGGCTATGTCCGTAGTGAATTTAACTTTTCGATCACATGTGATGTGAATAGTGCAAGGGGAGAGAAATGATAACACTTCAAGACATCGAATTAGAACGGCAAGTACTGGCTGAGGTGCTATTGCATCCGGCGATGATGACGCAAGTTGCACATCTTCCATGCTCTGCATTCACCGCATCTCAGCATCGAATTGTATGGGCTGCAATGCTTGAATGCCATCATGAGGACAAAATACCTGATTTACCCACACTTGCTCTTTCATTGAGAAAGAGTAGCAAATTAGACACGATTGGTGGACAGATATTTCTGGCAGAATTGTTTAGCCAAGAAGTTCACTCGGGTGGACTCTTACAGCACGCAGAGTTGTTGATTGAGCAACACTCCACTAGAGAGGCTATAGCGTGTGTAAATCGGATTTTGGAATCTGGACGTATTGACTCAAAAGCGATCGCCCAAATTGAAAAGCAGGTTGAGTCTCTCAAAAAGGCAACAGTCAAAGTTGATCGAGATGAGCGCCTTAAGCTGGAACTACAAGTACTGCTGAAGGAAACAGATCCCATAAAAAGAGTGCGGAAGCGTTCTGAAATTTGCAGCAATTTTTCTATCTCCAGCAAAGATGTAGAAATGCTGCTGGCAACTCTCGATAGTGTTAACCGAACGGTGAAAGCAAAGCGCTATGATGCTGTTGCATTTAGAGAATTGGAACCAGAGGGGTTGACTTGGTTGATTCCAGGATTACTGCCTTCAAAGGGACTTACAGTTTTAGGCGGTGCCCCTGGTGTAGGTAAGACGACTCTTGCCTACGACGCGGCGGCAGCAGTGTTATTCGGTGAAGAGTTTTTGGGTGAGTCTCTGTCGAAAAAAGGAAAAGTTCTGTTTGTTGCAGCTGACGAGCTACCCTGCTTTGTTCAGGATAAGTTGATCAACAGAGGAATTTTTGGTAGCAACGATTGGGAGATATTGCTCGATTGGGACGTAAGTCAAATGGACGCACTAGAATCCGCAATTGCCGATATCAGACCATCACTGGTGGTCATTGATTCATTTAGCGCCATTCATAAGGACATGGCTTTTGATGAAAATTCTGCTCTGTCTCGTTGGTCAATTGTGGAACTAGAAGCACTACTCAACCGCTACAGCGCCGCTGGATTGCTCATTCATCATACCACTAAAGCAAAAGATGCATTGGGCGTGGGTAAATTGCGGGGAAGTAGTGCGATCGCGGCAGCTGCTTCCGTCGTTTGGATCTTGGAAGGTGAGAAGCAATCAGAAATCCGTACTTTTAGCACACCAAAAATTCGCGGTGCTGCGCCTATCAATCTGCGGCTTGGACTTGATTCACTTAACGGACAGTGGACTGTCACTGGTGGTAACGAAGAAGAATCCATTTACAAAACGATTGCTGAACGCGCTGTTGAGTTTATGCGGAGTATTCCCGGTGCAAAGTTTGTGGCAGAGGAAATCGTCAATGCAGTTGGTTACGGCAAGCAGTCAGTGTATAAAGCTTTAGACAGACTTGTTCAAAGGGGGATATTAACAAAGCGTCCAAGTAAAACTGATGCCAGACGCAAACAATTTGGATTGGTAGAAGATATAACCCCCCTTGAAGAAGCAGGGGGCAGGGAGCAGGGGGTAGGGAGAGAAGAAGTAATGGACGATAATTCTTTTTCTCCCTTGCACCCTGCTCCCTGCTCCCCCGCCTCTTTCACCCCCCCTGCTCCATCTGAACAAGTGTCTACTAATTCAGAAGAAATAGTAGACAAGCCAGTAGTTGAAAAGGAGGGGGGGATCAATGAAGCTCAAATTACAAATGATGTTGCAATTCTTAGTGACCCAGAAATAGACACGGATGCTGTGGAGTACTTAACGGCTGAATGGACAACAGAACACAGACAGGCAGTATGGGGGCGATTACTGGATGAAGTTAAGGATAGACTTTCGTTCTTCATGCCAAAGCGATCGCACTCTTAACAGGACTTACGCAACTGGCACAGTATTGGCACTAGCTCTACAGATGGCTTACGAGAGAACAAAGCCGGGAGATGGGGCGAGCGGGGTTTTTGGATCTAAGGGAACTCCAAGAAATAAATTATCCAATTCTCAAACTCAACCTATTTCCTCATT
>JAQYWP010000794.1 GCA_029379285.1 Rhizonema sp. PD38 | reverse complement strand
AATTTATTAAATTGTAGGACAGCGTAAGCAAGACTCACTAAATCTTTTCTTACCTTGGCTTCCTTGGCGTCTTGGCGGTTCATTTTTCTTAAAAGGAAATCATGTGTTTAGGAATTCCCGGTAAAATTATCGAAATAACAAACGCTCAACAAAAACTAGCTATTGTTGATATTGGCGGTGTGAAGCGTCAAATTAATATTGCTTGCATCATTAACGAAGAGCATCCAGCCGAATCTTGTGTTGGTGATTGGGTACTAGTTCACGTCGGCTTTGCCATGAATCGAATTAACGAACAAGAAGCATTGGAAACTTTAAAAATATTACAGGAAATAGTTAATATTACATGAAATACGTTGATGAATTCCGCGAACCTGAAAAAGCTCAAGCTTTACTCCGCGAAATCTCAAAATTGTGCCAACAGCTAAAAAAGCCGATCAAAATAATGGAAGTATGCGGCGGTCATACTCATTCTATCTTTAAGTATGGCATTGAAGAAGTTTTGCCGGATGTGATAGAACTTATTCATGGCCCTGGTTGCCCTGTGTGTGTGATGCCAAAGGGGAGGTTAGATGATGCGATCGCTATCTCCCAAAATGCCAATGTCATCTTTGCTACCTTTGGGGATGCCATGCGAGTTCCGGGTTCTAAAGCCAGCCTATTGCAAGCAAGAGCAAAAGGTGCAGACATCCGTATGGTATACTCTCCTTTAGATAGCCTGCAAATTGCTAGAGAAAACCCTGACAAAGAAGTTGTCTTTTTTGCCTTGGGCTTTGAAACAACTGCTCCTAGCACAGCTTTGACTATTTTGCAAGCAGATGCTGAAAAAATTAACAATTTTAGTATGTTTTGTAATCACGTTCTTGTGATTCCCGCTCTTCAAGCACTGCTAAATAATCCCGATTTACAACTGGATGGTTTTGTTGGTCCGGGTCATGTCAGTATGGTGATTGGTACTGACCCTTATCAGTTTATTTCCCAACAGTATCATAAACCGATAGTCGTTTCTGGATTTGAACCAATAGATATTTTTCAATCTATCTGGATGTTATTGCAGCAACTCGTAGACAATCGTTGCGAGGTTGAAAATCAATATAACAGATTGGTAGAGAAGACGGGAAATCATCAGGCGATCGCAGCCATAAACAAAGTTTTTGCCATCCGAGAGAAATTTGATTGGCGTGGCTTGGGTGATATTCCCGATTCTGGGTTAAAAATTCGTCCTGAGTATGCCCAATTTGACGCCGAACAAAAATTTACAGTTCCGAATCTCAAAGTTGCTGATTATAAAGCTTGTCAATGTGGTGAAATCCTCAAAGGCGTTTTAAAGCCTTGGCAATGCAAAGTCTTCGGTACAGCTTGCACCCCAGAATCACCTATCGGTAGTTGTATGGTATCTTCTGAAGGTGCTTGTGCAGCTTACTATAAGTACAGTCGCCTCTCTAAGGCTTCAGTACTACAGAAGTAAAACCATGAACGAACAACCCGTGTTAGGCAATGTCAGCCCAATTATTCCAGCTGGTGATGATATAGAAAAAGCGATCGCCTTCTACGAACAACAGCTTGGCTTTACAACTATCCATAAGGAAGGCAAACCCCTCAAGATGGCAATTGTCAAACGCGACTCTACAGAAATCATTCTACTTAAAAATGATGATAAACACCTTGCTGAAGGGACAACTCTTCGCATCCACGTGACTCATATTGAGCAACTTTACGAGGAGTTTCAGGCAAAAGGCGGAGAAATCGTTCGCCCAAACAGTCAACTTGAGACAAAGCCTTGGGGGATGAAAGAATTTGAAGTTCTTGATCCAGCAGGTGTTTGCATTACATTTTATGAACCAGCAAATTTGTAGAAGCTGAAGCGGCAGACAAATTCACAAATTCCTCCAATTGTAAGATGAATATTTTTTCTACTGACTCAGTACAAAATCCCTTCTTCCAAACAACTCGCCGCCGTCGTCATATACAAGATACCCACATTACTCTCGCGCATGGAAGTGGTGGTAAAGCGATGCGCGATTTAATTGACAGTATTTTTGTCAATACCTTTGATAATCCGATTCTCTCCCAATTGGAAGACCAAGCAACTTTCAACTTAGCAATATTGTTACAATACGGAGACAGGCTGGCTTTTAGTACTGATTCTTATGTTGTCGATCCTTTATTTTTTCCTGGTGGTGATATAGGAGAATTAGCCGTCAACGGCACAGTTAATGATTTAGCTGTCAGTGGTGCGAAACCGCTGTATCTTAGTTGTAGCGTAATTTTAGAAGAAGGGCTAGCAGTGGAGATGTTGCAGCGCGTTGCAGAAAGCATGCAAAGTGCTGCTAAAAAAGCAGGTGTACAAATTGTTACAGGTGACACAAAAGTTGTACATCGCGGTGCAGTCGATAAATTATTTATTAATACTACAGGGATTGGCGTAATTCCTACAGGAGTTAATATTTCAGCCCATAATATTCAACCTGGAGATGCCATCATTATTAATGGTGAATTGGGAAATCATGGCACAGCAATTTTAATTGCCCGTGGGGAACTAGCATTAGAAACACATATTGAAAGTGATTGTCAACCGTTGAATGGTTTAGTCGAAACTATCCTCAATGTTTGTCCCCAAGTTCATGCGATGCGGGATGCAACACGTGGTGGTTTAGCGACAGTGTTAAATGAATTTGCCCAAAGTTCTCAAGTAGGAATTCGCCTTCATGAGCAATCTATCCCAATTCGTGAAGAGGTTAAAGGAGTTTGCGAAATTCTCGGTTTAGATCCCTTGTATCTAGCAAACGAAGGTAAATTAGTCGTCGTCGTAGAAAGTAAGAATGCGGAAACTGTTCTATCTGCCATGAAATCTCACCCAGCAGGTAAAGATGCTTGTATTGTTGGTGAAGTTATACCTTCTCCTGCTGGTATTGTATTCTTACAAACGACTTTCGGTACTGAACGCATCATCGATATGCTTGTTGGAGAACAGTTACCAAGAATTTGTTAATGAAAAATTTTATTAAATAGGGGATCTGGGCCGTTCGCCCCTACATAATTTCAGGAGATGTGTATTATGTTAATAAATTATTTCCTTAATAGCTATCTCTGAAGAAGACGTTGCGCTTCGGCTCCTCCGCCACGATATAAAACGCTAAGATGGAATCTGTATCTAAAATATACAACTATTCATCAAATCACTCTGGAGAACTGGAGCGTAAGGATTCACGATACTCGCCTCCTAGCCGCATCGCCTCATCATAAGCGGAATTGTTCGCAAACTTTCCAGTGATTTTTTCCTACCACGGCGTAACAGATGAATCGCTCTCGACTTTGCGTTTGAGTCGTGCAACTTCAGCCTCTAGCAGCGTTGGTCTCCATTATACGCTAGGAACGCATCCTGACCTTACTCTCCAAGAGCCAGAACAGTATTGGAGTATTGGGATGCTCCCCTTCACATCGCGCGTCATGCGTTAGTTTAAACTCCATCCAGTTTTAAACTTAGCACTGCTGAGCAATTTCTTGCTGCTTAGTCTAAACTCCGGTGATTTATGCAGTTTGCGAAAATATTCCTGTAGTCAAAAATTCGTGAATTGCTTGTAGTCAGGAGTTTTTCAAGTATTTTTATTTGTCCTTGATAGTTTTTGGGTGTATATTCTGATTTCATTTACCCCCATAGGTTATATAAAAGCGTAAGTTTGGCTTAAAACTCCTGAAAACTCTTATTTTCTCCTTAATTCTACACAGTGAATAAACCAAAGTCATTGCTACCAATTAAGAATTAGAGGGAACAAAACAAGGTTACCTTCAGTTCAAACCCTAATCTGAAACTTAGGGGAAAAACAATGTCTAACATCAATAATCACGGAGTAGATATGAACAGTAACACATTAGCCCAATTGAACTTGAGCGTAGTGAAGGAACTTAACGATGAGGTGGCTGCTACCTGTAGTGGTGGTGTAGGCTTTCTTTACGGTTCTAATCCAGATGTTATTTTATATAAAGATTCAAACCTCCAGGGACAGTCGATAGGCGTGAATGCAGCAACTAATGATGGTATTCCCAACATCGGGTTTTCAGACGGGAACGGAGGCGGGTTTTCAACCACGTTCAACGATCAAACCTCATCTATAAAAATCATCCGAGGTTCATGGCAGTTCTTTGACGACTCTAATTATCGGGGCGACACCACTGGTCGTCTCGGACCTGGAACCTATAATCTTGGGGTTAATAACGACAAAATCACTTCCCTCATCCGTCTAGCTCCGTAGATTTGACTTCCCTGTAACCTTAAGAGTGATTTTTGTCTAGAGGGCAAAGCTGCCTCAGAGTATAAATTTCTGAGCCAGTGTTAACAGTTTTCAAGTATCAGTTATCAGTTAACTAATATCAATAACTTTACTAGTCATTGTTCCCGGTTCGCTGATAACTGTTTACTGTTCACAAAAAGACGGCGGTTCCTCCCGCCGTCTTGGGGCAAGGAGCATTCTTGCATGGGGAACAATCCTATGCCCTATGCCCTATGC
>JAQYWP010000091.1 GCA_029379285.1 Rhizonema sp. PD38 | reverse complement strand
TATTCTAGAAGCTAAAAAGGCGATTTCTATAAAAGATAGCACCATTTCCGCTGATGGAGATTATGGACTCATTGTTATCGGAGATTATGGCAAACATCTTCTTGTTTATATTAACAAGAGTGAGTTAAAAGCCAGATCTCAAAATCAGGCTGGTTCCATTTACATCATTGCGGGAAACTTACTACTACGAAACAATAGCTTGATTTCCGTTACCGCCAATTCCTCTAAAGTAACTTCAGAAACGTCTCCCTCCCCCAGTCAACAGCAAGATAGCATAATGGCTTCCGAAATAAATGAGAATGATAAGAACAAAGAAACACGTGTTCAAGCTGGAGACATCTACATTCAAACAAATGGATTCGTTATCGCAGTACCATCCGAAAACAGCGATATTCTTGCAAATGCCTCTGGTGGTGATGGTGGCACGATTGATATTGATAGCAACCGCATTCTAGGCTTTCAAAACCGGGGAAAATTTAATCTAAATGATCTGAGGACCAACAGAATAAGTGACATCAATGCTAAATCTGATGGTGGTTCTGATGGGAAAGTATCACTTAAAACTCTCAGCATTGACCCTATTCAGGACCTTGTAGCACTGCCGACAGACTTAGTAGACCCCTCTGGGTTAATTGCTCAAGGCTGTGATTCCGGCAAGGGTCGTGTTGCTAAGGGGCAGAGTGAATTTGTCATCACTGGACGTGGAGGATTGCCTCCTAGTCCTGATGATACCTTAAGTGCTGGGGATGTGTCATCAAATTGGGTAAATCGTCCTCCAGATCAATTAAATCATAATGCTGTAAAGCTACCAATCAAAGAGGCGAAAGTGATGGAATTTTCATCTGGTGGGTATACACCTTTAGTTGAAGCAGTGGGTATGGTACGTAATAGCAATGGTGAGATTGTTTTGACTGCTCAATCTCCAACGGCTACCCCGCTTCAGTCTGGGTTATCTAGCAAATTCTGTTTTGGTTACAGCAATATACGGTAGTTTGCTGAGATACCCGACTTCTTGAAGAATTCGTGAATTTTTAAGCACTAAGAGTGCTGACTACGAACTCAACAATTGATGACGTGCTTTTACCTCAATTTTTATTTTACATGAACTCTTGTTTGAACTGGCGATCGCACAGCCTATATTCTCTGTTTTCTAACTCTTCATCGTTGCCTTCTCCTAACTTGTGCAACAAGTCTTTTGTGTTTTGGCTCAAGATACTAATAATGATCTCATGATCTCAACAGCGATTTTTCACCTCAATGCAAAACCATTGATGGCGCAAGTTCCACCAATTGAGCAGAAGCCACCTTCTAGGCAACCATTGCCAGAATTACAACCTCTGCCACCTTTACCACCGTCAGAGCAATTGTTACCTACTCCACCTGAGACAATCACTCAACCAGAATTTACTCCGAAAGCACTACCTGAGACATTAGTCGTAGAAAGGTTTGAGTTTATCGGGAATACAGTGTTTAGTACGAAAGAATTGGCGAAAGCCGTAGAGTCTTATACCAAACACCTAATTACTTTTGCTCAACTTATAGAGTTACGATCCAAGCTCACGAAATTATATGTAGATAAAGGTTATGTCACCTCCGGAGTGATCATTCCTCCCCAAACAATCAAAGCTGGAGTGGTGGTGATGCAAGTGGTGGAAGGAACTTTAGAAAAGATTCATGTCACTGGTACGCGCCGCCTCAATCCGAGTTATGTTCGCGATCGCTTGGCGATCGCTGCGGGTAAACCATTCTCTGGTGATCGCCTATTGGAAGGATTGCAGCTATTACAACTAGATCCGCTGATTGAAAGTATAGCTGCGGATTTACAAGCTGGTATCCGTCCCGGCACTAATATCTTAGAGGTAAAAGTTAAGGAAGCAAATTCCTTTAGCGGTCAAATTGTAGCAGATAACGCTCGCAGTCCCAGTGTAGGTAGTTTCCGGCGGAGACTTAACCTTAGCGAAGCCGACTTGTTAGGATTGGGAGATGGTTTAAATGTCAGTTATACCAATACGGATGGTAGTAACACTGTTGATCTGAGCTATAGCCTGCCAGTCAACCCGCGCAACGGCAAGCTGGTTTTCTCCTATGGCAACACAGACAGTCATATCATAAAACCTCCCTTCAAGGTATTGGATGTTACCTCTAAATCAAGTTATTACGAGTTAAGTCTCCGCCAACCAATTGTCCAAACTCCCACCCAAGAATTTACTCTAGCAGTAACCGGCAGCCATCAGACAAGCCAAACATTCTTAGGTCTTGATCGTATCGGTGGGTTTCCTTTGGATGTTGGTGCTAATAAAAAAGGAATCACAACAGTTTCATCTGTGCGATTTTCCCAAGAATGGACTCAGCGTAGTCGTCAACAAGTGCTCGCATTGCGATCGCAATTTAGTCTAGGTTTAGGTCTCTTAGACGCAACAATCAACACTCGTGCACCTGATAGCCGCTTTTTTAGCTGGCGTGGACAAGGACAATGGCTGCGTCTGCTAGCTCCTGATACTTTACTGCTGCTGCAAACAGATGTACAGCTAGCAAATCGCAAGTTGTTAACACTAGAACAATTTAGTATTGGCGGACAAGCAAGTGTACGGGGATACCGTCAAGATTATTTATTAACAGATAATGGCCTACAGGCAACTGCTGAGACTCGGTTACCAATTTTGCGAATTCCACAACTGCAAGGAGTCTTGCAATTCACGCCTTTTGTAGATGTTGGTACTGGTTGGAATAATGGCGGCAAAAATCCCAAAACCCGCACTTTAGTTAGTACAGGTATAGGATTGCTTTGGCATCAAGGTAATAGCTTAACGGCGCGTTTAGATTGGGGAATTCCGCTGACATCAATTAATTCTAGGGGGAAAACATGGCAAGAAAACGGTTTGTATTTCTCTGTGACTTACACACCTTTTTGAGGTGGGGAATGTTTGGTTCTAAGCTAAGAGTAAAAAAATTTCTTTATATCATTTTGACTTGCCTAACTGCCTTACTTTGTGTAGTTGCCTTGCCTGTCCTTGCTCATGACACAAAAAGTTCAGTGTTTACCCCATCCCTTGTTACCAATCTTCCTCAGGAGCAAGAAGCTAAAAATCTATACACAGCGGGACGTTTTGCAGAATCAGTCAGCGTGTTGCAGCAAGCATTGCAAATTTATAAATCTAAAAATAATACTATTGGACAGGCGGTTGTTCTCAGCAATCTAGCTCTCAACTTCCAGCAATTAGGACGTATTCAACAAGCAAACCAAGCGATTGAAAATGCGATCGCTCTTGTACAGAAATCTCCCAAATCCCAACAGTATTTAATGGTCTGGGCGCAAGCTGCGGATATCAAAGGTAGTTTACAATTGGCACAAGGTAAAGCTGAAGATGCATTGTTATCTTGGGATCAAGCTGCATTACTTTACCAACGCTTACAAGATAGCAACAAAGTCTCACTCATCCGAATTAACCAAGCACAAGCGTTACAGACTTTGGGACTGTATCGACGAGCGATTTCGACTCTCGAGAAGTTGAAAACAAGCCTACACAACCAACCAGACTCGCTAGTCAAAGCAACTAATCTTCGCAGCTTGGGTGATGCTCTTTTAGTTGCAGGGGATATCAAGCAGGCAAAAGATAATTTAGAAGCCAGTCTCGAAATTGCTAAACAACTACAATCACCAGAAATGATTGCCGCTGCTTACTTGAGCTTAGGTAATTTGGCTAGCAATCAAGGTAAGGTGACAGCAGAAAACAACAAGGAAGCTCTGGTTTTTTATCAGCAGGCTGAGGCAATAGCTACTACTTCAGTGACAAAAATTCAAGCTCAACTCAATCGTTTGCGCTTGCTTATAGCAATGGAGCAATGGCCTGAAGCACAAGCAATCTACCCCCAAATTGAAAGTCAAATTTCTAAACTTCCGCTTGGTCGCTCTGGAATCTATGCCCAAGTACAATTTGCCCAAAGCTTATTAAAGCTAAGGCTAAAATCTTCCACACCTAGTCCTGAAACAATTGGTATTATCCTCGCTACGGCACTTCAGCAAGCGGAACAATTGCAAGACGTGCGGGCAGAGTCTTTTGTTTTAGGTAATTTGGGTCACTTGTATGAAATGACTCAACAATGGTCAATCGCCCAAGATAAGACGCAAAAAGCGCTGAATTTGTCGGAGTCAATTCAAGCACAAGATATCGCTTATCGCTGGGAGTGGCAACTAGGACGGATTCTCTGCCAAGGACAAACCCAGTGCAATCAACAGGGACAACTCACAAAAGCGATCGCTACCTATACAGATGCATTTAATACTTTACAAAGCATTCGGGGTGATTTGATTACCACTAATACTGATGTTCAGTTTTCCTTTCGAGAAAGTGTCGAACCTGTATATCGCCGTTTAGTAGAATTGCTCCTACAATCGCCAACATCTAGTCCAAACAACCTCGTGCAAGCGCGCAATGTGTTAGAAGCGCTACAAGTAGCAAAATTACAAAACTTTTTGCAAAAAGCTTGTCAAGATACAAAATTACAACTTGACAAGGTTATTGAGACTAAAGATCAACAAGCTGTGGTCATCTACCCAATTATCTTAGATGATCGTTTAGAAGTGATTGCTAGGTTGCCCAAAAATAAAGATTTGTACCACTATCCTGCCATCAAACTACCCAAACAGGAAATCGAGGCTACCTTGAACCAACTGTATGAAAATCTCCAAGAAGCGGGAGCCGATGAAGAGGTGCAACAGGATGCTCATAAAGTCTACAGTTGGCTAATCGAACCAATAGAAACAGAACTAAAGCAGAGTAAGATTAAAACTTTAGTTTTTATCTTGGATGGTGCTCTGCGAAAAATACCGATGGCAAGTCTCTATGATGGCAAACAATATCTAATGGAAAAATACGCCATCTCTTTAGTTTTGGGGTTACAAATACATGATCCTGTTCCTTTAAAAAGAACACAGATGAAGGTTTTGGCAGCCAGCCTAACTCAACCACCAAAAAATGTTCCAGGCTTTTCTAAATTGGAAAATGTTAGTAAAGAAGTGCAGGAAATTCAAAATACAGGAGTAGCAGTTAGTCGGATTGCTGACGAACAGTTTACGAATAACGCCTTCAACAAAAAGCTGAATGCTTCTACTTTTGATATTGTACACCTAGCAACTCACGGTTATTTTGGTCCTGATCGAGAACAGACATTTTTGCTGACAGCCGACGGAAAAATGAAGATAGATGATTTCGATCAGTTGTTCCAAAGACGAGGAAAAAGTCGTACCCGAGCAATTGAATTGCTGTTTCTCAGTGCTTGCCAAACAGCTAAAGGTGACGATCAAGCGGTTATGGGCATTGCTGGAACTACAGTACAAGCAGGAGCAAGTAGTGCGATCGCTAGCTTGTGGAATCTTGACGATCAATCTAGTGTTACCTTTGCCAAAGCATTTTATCAACATTTAGGACAGCCTAATGTTAGCAGAGCCGAAGCATTACGCCTAGCACAGCAAACTTTACTTAAAGATAAGAACTACAGTTCTCCCTCTTTTTGGGCACCTTATGTCCTAGTAGGCAGCTGGCTGTAACACAAGTCCTGTCAGGGCGGAAAACGCGCTCAAGGACAAGCAGCCTTCTGGGTGTTTCTATCGTATGGCTTGCCCGTAGGATAGGTAGGCGATCGCCTAAAGGAAATCATGACTAACTTTTCCCGCCCTCGTCTTTTAAGCAACTTGCCAACCGGGGCCTAGCTACTGCAATTTTAACCAACCGCGCCACAGTACCTGGAACATCGGTGTTGTGAAGTTACAGGTAATTTTTAACATTAAGCGCATTTCAGAGCATTACCAGTTTGTGCAACACAACCGCCATAAATGTCTTGCTTTAGTTATTTTGGGAGTCATATTTGAATATGTTTGAAACACTCAACTCAGTTCTTCAAAGTTATCAATTGAAGCCGATCAAAGAATACCAGAGTGAGCAAGAAGCACATGAGAATAAACCTTGTGTTGTTTTCTTTACCCTGGGAAAAGACAGAGTTTCTTTACTATTAGCTACAAGTAAAATATTACCAAAATATGCTTTTATTGTTCCTGATCCTACTTGGATAAAAGTTGCTCAATCATCTGAAAAATCTGTTTTATATCTACTCGAAGGAATTGGCATAAATGAATTTGGACAATGTTTTCACGCTAAATTTGAACAGCCGAAAAAAATAACTTTTATATGTAATTTTTTTACGGAAGATTCTTTGGATGATGACGAACTAATCCACCAAGATAAGGCTAAAAAATTTCAGTTATATGAAAGTCTGACGGACTGTCCTATGTCAAGTGGTATAGAACTGGAGCAATATACCAATGACAAGTTGCATACACGCTTACTTGCAGCCGCCAAAAATGTAAGTATACCACAAACGATGGCTTTTTGCTTTTCTTTGGAAAAATATAGCCATCATCCTGTTAACTCAAAACTTATGTTAATTCCCTTATCAAGAGATATCTTTATTGATGAAATTCGAGAATATCTTACAGCATTTCCTGCTGACAAATTTGTGATTAAGCCTTCTGGAACAAGGTGGATGGGAAGTAAATTAGTCTCTATTGAGTCGAAGGATAATCTAGATAGGGCTGTTGAAAACTTTAAAAAATGCTTAGATGCACTCCAGGACAATGATTGTCTGCTTGTAGACGAATTTATAGATTCAAGTATTACTGATAATTCTAAACTTGGTGCAAGGCTAAGGGTATATGTTACCCGTCGCCCGAATAATGTTGTCGAAACTTCCGGCATTATTTGTAGTCTTGGCTATGTTGACAAAGGAATCGGTGGACTTACTTCTGACAGTTTTTCAATAGACTACTTGTGTACCTTGCTTCAGATAACGAGTGACCATAAAAATCAGCTTATTGATGAAATCAAGCGATTAGGTGAAGCGGTACTAGAATCTATTATTGCCTACGAAACACAATGTTTAACTCATATACCCAAAAATAAACAAACGGATTTTATTGGCTTAGATGTTTTTTTAAATAATCATAATGGTATTTTAGAGCCGTTTTTGATTGAAGTGAATGATCAAGATTGTATCGGCAGTTTGCAATTTTATGAAATTCAACATGCACCTAGCCGAACTAATACACTTGACAAGTGGGTGGAAACTATGTTGTACCGCTCATACCAATATATGCTCCTCGGCAAGAGTGTATTGATGATTGGATGTGGACACTATTTAAATCTGAATGTTTTTGAAGCGAATAAAACTGATATCAATATTATTTTAATAGATAGTGATTCCAAGCATTTTGTGCAACCTCATAGCACTCATTTTTCAACATTTGTATTGACGACCATACCAAAGACATTGAGAATGCTTTAGCTATTGTAGAAATTGTTCGCAAGCATTGTATCGCTGTAGATGGCGTAGTTACATTTTGCGAAGCTAATGTACCTTTATCTAATTTAGTGGCTAGGTTTTTAGGTAAACCAGTTAACGATTATCAGAACACAATCATTGCTCAAAGCCAATTTTTAACTTCAATCAAAATTGTATTTGATGACTACAATAAAAACTATTATGAGCCTCGTTTCTCCAATAGTATTGTAGTTTTTGCTTTAAAAGATGTGGTGGACATCCAGAAAATTCCGCAGTATTACTATCCTTTGGTTATAAAGTTGGATACTAGCTATTCTGCCTTTGATGGAGAGTTAGTTCAAACAGAAGAAGAATTAATAGCTAAATTTGAAGAGTATAAAAGCCATATTCAAAACTCCACGTTGCCAGATGTTGAGTTAGGTCTTAACTATAAGATAATTGCTACACCTTACCTGCAAGATTCTAAGCATGATGTTGACCTAATTATTTCTGATGGGGAACTACTATCTGGTTATGTCACTGATAATAGACTTACTATGCCCAATATTGCTCGGTTCGAGACAACAACCATGCCTAGTTTGCTGGACAAAGAAAAGCAAGACAATATAATTCGTGCAGCCTGGAAAACCTGCCACAATATGGGATTAAACAATGGGGTTTTTAATGTAAAGGCAATTCACACCACACAGGGAGTAAAAATTATAAAAGTCAACCCCTTAATGGCTGATTCTTATACTGCTAATTGGCTTTTTAATATCTGGGATGTAGATCATTACCTTTACACTTACTTAATAGCCTGCGGTATCAAGCCTTTTGTTAATAAAAACAGTTTACCTCGACAATACTATATTGGATTCTTGTGTTATGCTTCATCACACAAGGATGTGATAGATGAACCTAAGCTGAAAAAGTTGTCGTCAGAGCGTGATTTCTGTGTAGTTCTTTTTGAAAAAGAGATTCCCTCAGATCAAAAAGGCGAGAAACCTTATGCCTGTGTTGTTACTTGTAGTAGGGATATTAGAGAAGCACGGCGTAAAATGAGAGTATTTTTAGAAGAAAATATGCTTAAGAAGGAAGAATATAGTTTAATCTGCGAGGATTGAGAATTCCACTACGACGAAGTGGCATAGTGGTCTTTCTACATCTTTTATTTCTCAAACCTCACTAAAAATGACCAGTAATAAATATCCGGCTCGTTTACATCAAAAATTTTCTGGATATTCATGGCAGAAATATCAGAATCGTGAAAAAAAACTTCAAAAGAAAGACGTTTGAAACCAGCCTCCTTAAAAATTTGATTCAACCGCGAAGGAGTATAAATTAGCTGACGATCTTTCTTACCATCTTGATATTCATACAAAGGACTTTCTGGCAGATTAATTGTACCGTCTGTTAACCAATGCGCTTTAGTTCTAGAGAGATGAGCAATTTCCAATGGGCAGAATATTGTTGGAAAAAAACCGTAAAGCCGACCTCCTGGTTTAAGAATTTTATAAAACTCAGCAATCATCTGACGATTTTGCCAATCTTCGCTAGCAAGGACTGAATTAACAACCAAAATATAATCTAATTTATCCTTCCAATCTGGCTTTTGTTCTGTCAAAATGGTGGAATCTAATTGTTCAAAAATTATTTGCTGACTGTTCAGCCTGAAATCTCCATCAACCTCTTTCCAGTTTTTCTTTGCTGTATCAATTGCTGTTTCTGAAAAGTCAGTGCAGAAAACTTGTTTAATATGAGGACATAGATACAGTAATTCTTTTTGAAGATAAATTTCAGAACCACATCCCGGAATTAGAACTTGTATCTCAGGAGAATTTGGAATATCAAACCTATTGTATGAGTTGGATGGAGAAATCAGCACTTGGCAAACTTCAGAGTCTTGCGTCATGCTGAAAGTATTTTTTGGATAGTCTTTGTGAATCTCATTCCAAAACGCTTTATCTTCTTCAGGAGACTGTGAGATAAAGCAATTGGAGGGAATTAGCCATTTATAGTCATTTTTTTCCATAATTCAACTTTGGGCATAAAAGAAATTATCAGATAATTCACAGTTTTTGCACTGAACGTAGATATCAGTATACTTTTACGCTGATTTACTAACCAAGCGCAACTCGGTAGAGTGCCTAGCAAAAGCCTCCGCTATTATTTCCGACATCAGTTGTGCGAATGGTGTACCAGAAAGGTGCAAGATAGTGCCAACTGAAGTGGCATTCGGATCGGAGAAATCAAACAGAGGCTTAGAAGAAATGGCGCAGTTAGAATTCACTTCTAGGACGAAGAGTTCTTGGGATGTTTTATCCATTCGTATATCGACCCTTCCATATCCATTCCCACCAACTGCACAATAGGCACGCTTACTCAACTCGCAAAGTCTATTATCTAAGTTAGGATCAACCGATTGGTAAAAACAAAATGGTTCTTCCAGTGACAAGGAACTTACTCCTTCATCTTTTCCCCAGTAGCGATAGTGAGATAAAAATCTTTCAGTTTCTGGCAAACTGGAGTTAAATACCCGTTCCAAGGATGGATAGATTTTGATACGATCTGGCTGCTGGGCGGAACCCAAAAGGAAGACGGCAAATTCTCGACCATTGATAAACCGTTCTACAAAGATACTACCCTGCGGGCATAGCTTTCCATGCTGTCCAGAGAGCAAGCGCTGGACTTGCAAGCTAGTTTGTTCATCACTGTAAACAACCGAATCCAACCAAATTCCATTACTGGCAGTAGAAATTGCCGGTTTCACAATCAGAGGAGTACCGAGGTGCTGACAAATTCCCCTCACGCGGCTAATGTCGGAAATAACTTCATAGGCAGCAGTAGGTACACCCGCCTCAGCCAAAGCCCGCTTCATTCTGATTTTGGATATCGTGAGATATTCAAAGGTAGAATCTGCACCTGTAAAAACGATACCTTTAGCTTCCAGCAGTTTGATCACAGAAAAACCAGGATAGCCGTCAATCTCATCAAACCCATCGCAATAGTTTAGCACCACAGGGATGTACTCGTTACTAGAAGCAACTACTTCTTCAACTACCGCATACATATTTTCTAAGGTAATCGGCTACCACTTCCACTTAATGCCCAGTTCTACAAATACATCTGCGAGTTCTTGGCGATAACCGCGATTGTCGTAGAATTCGCCGCTCAACCCTTGTTCCGTAATCCGGTAGGGAATAAATGCCCAGACAATTAGTTTGTTATTAGGCATGGGCAATTTCTGATACATCGATATTTCCTCCATTAACTTGTTGGCAAAGTGTGGCATAAAGTCCTTTTTGTTGAATCAAATCTAAATGCTTACCTGTGGCAACAATGCGTCCGTTTTCCAGCACAAAAATTACATCCGCATGCAACACCTGACTGAGGCGGTGGGTGATGACAATAACTGTGCGATTCTTGGCGATCCGCGATAACGTGGCGAGGATACCAGCTTCAGTCACCGGATCTAATGCGGATGTAGCTTCATCCAGAATCAGGATTGCTGGATTTCTCACCAGCGCCCTGGCTAAGGCGATTCTTTGCCGTTGTCCCCCTGATAACTGTCCGCCTCTGTCGCCAACGGGTGTATCGTACCCTTGAGGTAAAGTCAAAATAAAATCGTGAATTTCTGTAGCTTTAGTTGCGGCTTCTATTTGTGAGTCAGTGGCTTCCAGATAGCCCATGCGGATATTTTCCCGCACTGAGGAATTAAACAAAATCACCTCTTGCGAAACCAACCCAATCTGAGAACGGAGCGAGTGCTGAGTGCTTGAGCGCAAATCAACACCATCAAACAGAATGCAACCCTTGTCTGGGTCATAAAGTCGTGTTAGCAGATTGACGATGGTACTTTTACCAGCTCCACTTGGACCAACAAACACTACAAAGTCTCCTTTGTGGAGAGTTAGGGAGAGGTTGTTAATTCCTCCTCTCTGTTGAGAGTAACCAAAAGTCACATTTTCAAAACAAATTTCCTTTGAAAAAGGCTGTAATTCCTGGGCATCAGGAGCATCTTGCACTTGAGGAACTTCTGCCACAATAACGTAAATACGTTGCATGGCAGCCATTCCTTCTATTAAATAAGGCAGCGCAAAAGTAAAACTGAGGATGTTGAGATTCAAACCCAGTAATAAAACCTGATAAGAAACCAGTGTTCCTACCGTAATCCAATTCCAGTAGGTCATCACTGCGCCGATACTTATAACTATAAGCTGCACAAATACAAATGCCAGAGTGGGAAGTCTTTGCACTAAATAGGAGAGAAATTTAGCTCTAACATAAACCTTTTTCAACTCATTTAAATGCACATAAAAATCTTCAATCGCTCGCGATTGCAGCCCAAATATCTTGACAACCGATTGCAAGAGAATGTTCTCTTCAACCACACTGGCAATCTGCCCTTCTTTTTGCCGCAAGCCATAGCTTTCCTCTGTGGCAATTCGCCCAATTTTTGCTGGTGCAATTGTGCAGAATGTTAAACCAATGCAACTAAGAACAGCCAACTGCCAGTTGAGAGAAAACATAAAGATAGCAGAAAATAGGATGTTGCTCAGATCTAAAACAACTATTGATAGTCCGAAGCTTAGGCTATTTTCTAGCTTCTCCGTATCCGCCAAGAAACAGTTAACAATATCTCCGGCTGAACGTCGCCCAAAAAACTCCATAGAAAGGCTCTGAAGGCGCTCGAACAGAGAATTGCGAATGTTGTTGGTAACCAGAATACCGAAACGTGCCGCAAAAAAGTCTCCCACCAAACCAACGAATACAAATACAATCGCTCCGCCGCCCAGCAGCAACAGAATTAAAACTAGAAGACCATAATTTCTAGGAACAATGGCGGCATCGATAATAAATTTCAAACTCATCCTCATTGAGGAATCAAATGCTGCCTCAAAAAGTCCACGAGCTACCAAAAGAATTGCAAGCCATTTATAGGGAGCGATGTATTTATTAATTTTTTTCAAAAACCAACTAATATTCATCAGGTTTCAAATTTCTTTGATGGGAAGAGTGACGAGGAAAGCCAGTTGTCATGCTAATTGAAATAACTCTCCAACTCTCCAGTGCGCCGCACGTCCAGTGTCACGCAGTGAAATCCACCGCCTAATGTCCGAGAGTGTCTGATTTGCAAGGGTATAACATCAACACTATGTTTCTCAAGCTCTCTAATCAATGGAGTTTGGGCGAGGTCAACAATTGCCAGATTTGGATTCACCATCAAGAGGTTCATGCCAACCCACTTAGAGCTTAACGCGGTGTTTGTGTAACCAGTGTCAACAACATGCTCAAGATAGATAATGTCCCACCCTTTAAATAAATCAGGTAGATTTTGTTCCCCGACTCGAAGAGCGTTAATCACTACCAAGCCTGGGCGAACAATTGCAATCGTGGAATCGACATGAACTCCAGAGTAAATGTTGTCACAGATGTGTACCCTATACTCGTCACCCAAAAATGTTTGAAGCCATAGCGCCCCACACCTATTCCCGCTATCCGAGACAAGGTAAAAAATATCTCGCCCTAACCGTAATACGTTTGCTGCGTCAAATATCGGCTCATAGTCTTTGATAGCGAAAGAATTAGAATGATTAACATTGTAAGTTTCATCAGAGAGCCGAGGCTTGGGAGCTGAAATCCACCTAGCTCCGCTCCGCAAGTAATCTATCAGAATGGGTTTGTATGATAGAGTTTCAAAAAACCGCGAGCGGAATACCATTGGGGTTTCGATAGTCCAAGTCCCAATCGCAAGGAAAAGGTCTCTAGGACAGTAGTTATATTGACCATCCGATTCCCAATCAGGAGTGCGAAACTTGACAGAATGATCAGCAATGTCAGGACGCTGGACAGTCACGCCGAGACGCTGAAGTGTTTGTACGAGTTTATCCAGGTCTTCTTCAGTTTCTTCGATAATCTGCTGCTTATAGGAACCAGAAGGAATGTTCTCGATGCTGCCACACTCTCTATAGTCAATTGCAAACAGCCCTAAGTCCGGGCTGGGGATGCGTGCATTATTTGCACGTCCGACAATGATTTCTTCGAGTGGGTCCCACTCGTTATGAACTCTGACTTTACTCATTTATATTTAACGCGATGTGCGACTTAATATTCCGTAACAAGTTCGTCGAACTGAAGATGGTGACAATTGTGGCGATTAAGCCAGAAACAGACGGGATGAGCTAAAATCTGGCGATTGATACGACATCCATTCCCAAAAACTCTGCAACTATTTCCATTGTTAAAACTTCACTTGCACTTAAGCTCGGAGCAAAACCTCGTCTCTTGATTGGGTAGGTTTGGGTGATTTCAACCAACAAGTCGTCGATACAGTAAAATACGGCAATGATAAACTTTTCAATAGAAAACATCTTTCCCTCACTCCTATCACTGGTGACGATTTTCTCGCTCCAGATGCGGATTGCGGGAATTTTCTTTTCAATTTTTCATACAACAGCTCTGTGTAACGAAATAATAAGTCGCACATCGCGTAAACTAATTAATTTTAAGATTTTACTCTTATTGCTAGACTACATCTTGTCTATGTCATAGATAAAGTTAGCACCCTCACACAAGAATTCGCTAGTCGGTAAAGTCAGATCTTTAAGTCGGATGAGGTCGGTTTTTTATGAAATATTACTGAGAGGTGTCACATATCAGCCGCCTTCAGCGATCATTAATGTATAATTTTTTTATAAAAGAATAATTTCTTACACAAAATCCGACTTGATTAGACTTAAAGATCGGACTTTGGCGACTTGCATGGAGGGGTGTAATAGGAGTAATTTTATATGAAACAGACATCTCCGAAAAAGAAGATAAAAGCCTTGTGCAGTCAGGGTCAATATTCCATTTTGGAGATGTCTAAGCAATCAAGACAACTCTTAACTAGTGCTTGAAATTGAGCGATCTTCTCACTGACTACAAACCTCTCAATATTAATGACATAGAGTACTAGGGTTTAACAGCACAAAAAAGGTTAATGGAAGATTTATTTGTGTTTTTCCATCCTTAACTATGTCTTTCACTCTTTGAGATTATGATCAATCTTGAGTGACGTTTACAATTTCTTAACAAAATCATGTTCTTACTTTATGAAAGCTTGGTAT
>JAQYWP010000793.1 GCA_029379285.1 Rhizonema sp. PD38 | reverse complement strand
AGTACTAATTATTACATTGAAAATCCCAAAAACATTCATTCGGTATAAAATTTATGTGGCTATTTTGATTATCATTATCAATATTTAATCATGATTGCACTTCAGACGGTTGTTAAAGACATTCTTCATGAAATTTATAAATTTTAAGTATTAATATTAATTGACATGTAGTTAATATTTTGTTGTACTGAGAAAGAAGATTAGTGATCGCTCGTTTTCGGGTTTACCTCACGCTCATCGCATTGCTCACCTTTGATCAAGTCAGTTCTGTAAAAAATGAGCGGTATATTCAAATGCTTTTAGAAATGTACTAGAGAATTGGTGTATTCAACCTATGACTTATCAAGCTGCTACCAATATTCTTAAAGCTATTAAATCAATTATAGACTGTAAAATGCCTGACGTGATTGAATACTACCGAAGTAGTAATCGAATTAATTCTATCGGCGATTCATTGGAACTTTTTATAAAAGACACATTTGCAGATTCAATAAACATTAGTGATGTTAAAGATAAATACATAGCTCATGAAAAAGTTTTTTCATGGGTTGGTAAGGCAAATAATCCACCAGATTTTATGATTAAGGGCGGCGATGCTGTTGAAGTCAAAAAAATTACAAAACCAAAAGCAAGGATAGCTCTCGGGAGCATCTCACTTTTGCAAAAATATGTGTAAATGAGAGAAGATAGTTACACTCTTTTATACGAGCAGCAAGTGCAACGACTATGACCCCTGAAGACTCCCAACGCCTGGAAGCCTGTTTGCTGGAAGCAGCAGAGATTCTCTATCGAAACACTCAGGCTGAAGAACTGATAACCTTTGAAAATATAGAAAAAGCAGTACGAAATTTAGAACAAGTCATTGTCTTCCCTTAGTATAGAATTTTGTGTAGATTCGGTAGCAGTTTTCATCCATGCCTCTTAATCTACCATCTATATGTACCTATTTTTCACGGTAGCGTTTGGGAATCCTGTAAACGGTTACAAAAGGTGATTAATACTAAAACTAGGGAGGTGTTGCGTCAATGATCCAGAAAGTTTTTATATGTCTTTCTATACAGATGCAGTGCTATAGAAACAACAAAGTTTTGTTTCCGTGATTGCCTCTACCAATGTAGGGGCGGGTTTGACATAATATTGCATGTGCTCAGACGTGATCTGGATTAAACCTACCCTACGCCCCGAAAATATGGTTCCTTCCAAACGAGTTTACATATTATTGACATCGGGAATTATTCTTGCCGCGACTTTAGCAATCTTTCTCGGCATTCCATCCAGTATCGCGATCGCTTTGTTACTGGATATCGTTGTACTAGGATTGATGGTAGTGGATGGTTTGCGAGTCCGATCGCATCGAGTTCAGATTTCCCGAGAATTGCCGCCACGCCTTTCTATTGGGCAAGATAATCCAGTCTTCCTCAACGTTAAGTCGGCGAATACCAACGCTGTCGTACAAATTTCCGACTATTACCCGAGTGAGTTTAAAGTTTCTGTGTCGAAACTACGCGCTGCTGTTGCCAATAACACCACTCAAAAACTTACTTATACTGTGCATCCCACACAACGGGGTGAATTTTCGTGGGGCGACATTCAGATTCGGCAATTGGGATTTTGGGGATTGGCTTGGGATAATTGGAAGATTCCGCAAAGTCTGACGGTAAAGGTTTATCCTGATTTAATTGGGTTGCGATCGCTCTCAATTCGTCTTACACTAAAATCATCTGGAGTCAATCGCCAACGGCAATTGGGTATCGGCACTGAGTTTGCCGAATTGCGGAACTATCGCACTGGAGAAGATTTACGGTTCATAGATTGGAAAGCTACAGCCCGTCGTCTAGGCACAGGCAACACATCACCATTGGTAAGAGTTTTAGAGCCCGAAAAAGAACAGACTTTGCTGATTTTGCTTGATCGTGGACGATTGATGACTGCAAGAGTGCAAAATTTACAAAGGTTTGATTGGGGTTTGAATGCAACACTATCCTTAGCTTTAGCCGGGTTGTATCGAGGCGATCGCGTTGGCGTGGGTGTCTTTGATCGCCAAATGCACGCCTGGATTCCCCCCGAAAGAGGACAACATCATCTAAGTCAGTTGATTGATCGCCTGACACCCATTCAACCAATGTTGCTGGAATCTGATTATTTAGGAGCAGTCACAAATTTTGTCAAGCAGCAAACCAGGCGTTGTTTGGTTGTCATCATTACGGACTTAGTTGATGTGACAGCCTCTTCCGAACTTCTTGCCGCACTCACCAAACTGGCACCCCGCTATCTTCCCTTTTGCGTTACCCTGCGCGATCCGCAAGTTGATCGTCTAGCACAAACCCCAACTGAAGGAGAAACAACAGCCGCCTACACCCGTGCCGTTGCCCTTGATTTATTAGCACAGCGGCAACTCGCATTTGCCCAGCTAAAACAAAAAGGTGTGTTAGTACTGGATGCACCCGCAAATCAAATCACAAATCAATTAGTAGATAGATATTTGCTACTTAAAGCACGCAATCAACTATAAATATAGCGCTGCTTGGTTGTGTGCAATACGTACAGGAGATTTATTCACCAAGCGATCACTGATATCATAACGCAAAAAATGAAAAAAGGTTCGTGAAATTGTTGAGTTCGAGTACTTCAGGTACCATTGTTGACAGCTTGCTATCAACAATGAACTACACAAGTCATTTATGCCTGCTCAAACAAACCGTCACATCCCTGTCCTGATCGTTGGCGCTGGTCCGACAGGTCTAACTATGGCTGCCACCCTCACAAAATATGGCGTTCCGGTGCGCATTGTGGATAAAAAGCCAAATCTCTCACGCTTTACCAAGGCTACAAACCTTATGCAGCGTAGTCAGGAAGTGCTTTACGCGCTTAACCTGCTGGAAGGCATGAACGATATTGGTGGTTTTATGTGCCGACTGATGGTTCACAGCTATGGTAAGTGTTTCGGTCCATTGACGATGCGCCTGAATGAGACACCCTTTAAGGACGTGATTCTGTGCGGTCAGCATAATTTTGAAGCAGTCATAGCCAAAGCTTTGGAGCTTCGCGGTATTTCTATCGAGTTCAATACAGAGCTAAAGCACCTCCAGCAGATTCCGAACAGCGTTGTTGCCACCTTGCAAGGTTCAGGTACGACTGAGGAAATACAATGCGATTACGTTATTGGCTGTGATGGGGCAACGGGTGTTACGCGCACATTTACAAAATACGACTTCGAGCCGAAGAAGACGGGCGTTAGCATACGGCAAATCGACTGTAAACTCAAGTGGCGGCGGTTGTCAACTATGGATCAGTTGTGGCTGTTTTACTTCAAAAACGGCTTTGCCACGGTTGTGCCCCTTCCTGGCGGCATCCACCGTATTCTCACGATCGAACCCAAAGATTGCATGCCCGAGCGTAACCCGACGCTTGAAGAAATGCAGACCCGCATCCGTGAAGTCACTACCGACGATAGTGTAGTGTTGAGCGACCCTGAATGGTTTAGCTATACGGATCTTTCGATGGGCATAGCCTCTGGACTGCGTGATGGGCGGATTATTCTGACCGGAGACGTCGGTAATCCAATCCTCCCCAACGGTGGACAGGGCATGAATACTGGCATCTCCGATGCTTTCAATCTTGGCTGGAAGCTGGCATCTACGCTCAAGCACGGTGCTCCAGACGTGTTAATCGACACTTACGAACAGGAACGCCATACTCTGCGTACCAAACTTCAAAATACTCAATATTTCAGCCTCAAATACACCACGCTCGTCACGCCCAAATGGATGCAGGCACTATTATGCTGGCTCGGTGAGCCACTTATAAGGTGGGGGGGCGAGTATAAAATGGCGCAAGCTTTCAGTCAACTAACCATCAATACACGTGAAAGTCCATTGACCCTTGAGAGGATGGGCACAAAGGGTTTGCGTGCAGGAGATCGTGCGCTTAATGCTGATATCTCGAAGGACACTGAAACTGCACAGATCTACGAACTGATTTATGCGGGCGGCTGGACGCTGTTAGCTTTTACTGGAACTAAAGAGATCAACTGCCACGCGCTCATCAAAGCGATCAACACTTTTGGCCGTGCTGATCTATCGCGATATGTTGTCTCGACTCACAGCCAGATTGCTTCTACTGTGCCGATTCTTTACGACCTTGATGAAGTCGCGCACCGCACTTATCAAGTAAAGAAACCGACGCTCTACCTCGTCCGACCAGATGGCTATGTTGGTGCTCGCATCTCTCCAACAGATGTGGGCAGACTTTCTCAGTATGCGAGAAGATGGATCCCGCAAGGTGCTCTCAGCCTCGCTTTCCAAAACTAGATGGCGACATGATCTGTTGATGAATATCCCTCTTCTGTCACTCTCCAAAAACATTTGCCATTTCTGAATTCTAGAACTTTCGTATAACGAGCGATTGCCCAAGAGGCAGTGCCAAAGGCAATCGCACGATTATTTTTTAATAACAAATACAAGACCCATTTTTTTTAAGTATAGCTTGTATTGATTGTCGCATGAGGCTAAGAA
>JAQYWP010000792.1 GCA_029379285.1 Rhizonema sp. PD38 | reverse complement strand
TGAGCAACTAAATTAATCCCTATCTTGCTCTTTCTGACTTTTTCAGCAGACCCTAATTACACGTCGCCGACAGGCTTTTTTAGGGAGAAGACGCGATGAACCCAGCCTTGGTTGATACCAACATTTTATCTTTATTTTTCCGCAATCAATCTCTGGTTGTTAAAAACTTTAATGCGTATATTCAAGAATATGGCAAAATTAACATTAGCATCATCACTTATTATGAAATAGTTAGCGGATTGAAGCATCGTGATGCACAGAGACAACTAACATCTTTTTTAAGATTTGTCTCATATAACAGAGTTTTGCCTCTAACTACAGACTCTACAACGATTTCAGGTAATGTTTATGCCAGTCTAAGAAAAAAGGGAACACCAGTAGACGATATCGATATTCTCATTGCAGGAATCGCTACAGCAGTTTCTGCTATTTTGAGGTACATACTTAGTGCTGAAAAAGTCGAGGAGGAGGGAGTGGAGGGAAGGTACTGTACTTCATAACAGCAGGAAGTGCTGTATTGCTAACGATTTGATTATTGTAACTAATAATCGGAGAGATTTCGAGAAAACTGACGGCTTAGAAATTGAAGATTGGAGTCATGAATAGGCACATATAACGTTTGATAGTATTTATTCCATCTTACATTCTAGGTTTATAGCTATATCTGCCACGCGATCGCCCAAGTGCTGACCTTAAGTTGACACCAATGACAACCGTTCGCCCCTACGTCTGTTGCCGCCTTTTAAAGAATTGGTATTAGGTATTCTTCTGCCGGCAAGGAAGTAGTTCCCAAAAATTAACGAGTAATGGGGAAGAAATTACCCCATTCTCAAATTTCAATTTCCGACAACTATTTCCAGTTATCCCAATTTTCGTTAAAAATCGAGGTATCAGGGAAAGCAGTGGGATTGCCGTTTTTCTCTAAGAGTCGTTGGAAGAGTTCCAGTTTTGGTTCTGGTTTAGGTAAGTTATCTACTAAATGGTAAGGGGCAATATTATTTTCCAAGGCAAAAGCTGCTAATGTTCCGGCTGCTGCACCAGCAGACCATTCAAAAGAGTGTACCCTGTAGGCAGCAGCAGCTATGTGACTGGTAGCAATGCTTTTACCGCCTACTAATAAATTGTCAATTTTTTGAGGAATCATTGCCCTTAAAGCAATTTGGAAAGGATAAGCTTGTCCAGCACCACGCCTTTCCCCAGCACGTTCCGTATTGCCAGGGGCTTCTGGAGGACTTTTGGTCATACAAGGATGAAAGTCTATGGCGTAGTGACCAATGCCCACAGCATCAGGGAAGATGGTAGAACGAGTCCGACGCGTTGCGGTTTCCGGACGCTGCTGCCCTGAGAGTACGGATGCAGCTTCCAAACCTGCTAATGCTGCTTTCAAGCGACGATACTCATCCGGTGAAAGTGTCTTGCGGTAATACTCGTCGTTGTAGTTGCGGCGAGAAATATCAATTTCCCAGATGTCAAAGCCTTGTGGTTGCCCCCAACTAGGGCGTCCGATGATGCGTCTTGATTCACGCATATAAGGAAATTTAGACAAGCCATGCACTGTCCCCATTGGAGAATCTAAACCAGTTAAAAGGCGGATATTCGGTTGTGGTTGCTTGACGCCATCCCCTAACTGAGAATCTGTGACTCCAGCATAGAGCCAATAAAAGTAACCTAAAGCATTTTCTTCAGCTTTTTGCAAGCTTTCCACCCGTAGTCCACCCATCCAGCCTCCCGGCTCCAACTGCCCGCTCTCTTGAAGTTGTTGGTGAGTGTAAAGCAGGTTATCGGCAGCTGTTCCCGGACGATAATCGTTACCCCATGTCCAGTTTTGCATAGAAATATCCCCCGGCACTGGCTCAGTAAACTTGTTGCCGCCAAATTCGATTTGTTTACCTGGATGGGGGTCCCAAATCCGACGATAGGTGAAAACTAAGGGGAAGTTTGCCAGTCTCTTGAGTTCATAACTGTAGTATGGTGAATACTGTGGGTAAAAATCTGGCATTTTATAGTCTTGCGGTTTCTCAGTAGCCTCCATCGCAAAAGTGTAGGTAAAACCTTGAGTACAATAAGGATCGTTGTTGGTGCTTGAGGAAGAAGGTTCTAAGTAGGAGATTCCATCAATTCCTACACGGTAGGGAACATCAGCAAGAGCGATAATTTCTCCGGTTTCACTAGCATCTAAAACGTACCAGTTAGGAGCATTACTATCCGTACTTTTGGTTCGCTTGGGGGCGAACCGAAGAATAGTTTTGCTAAAGCGAGAAGAGTTTTCGTAGCTATAGGCGTCTTTAATGGTTTGAGATAAAGTAAAGGTGTTAAGAGGTGGTGCGCCTTTCGTCGGTTGATGTTGGATGGCGATCGCACCCTTTATAATTTTCCCATCATCACTTTTTTCCAATTCCTTGATCACGGTATTGGGAAACCACTCTAACTTGCCCCTGCCGCGTTTCTCTGCCTGGAGGAGCATTTGAGTTAAAATTTGATGAGCATCTAGGGGTAAAAAACAAGACTCACTCACCCAACAATTACCAGGATTGAGTTTGCCGTAACGACTCTGAATACGCCGACGCAATTCTAGGTACCCGCGAGAGTAAAATAAGCGCGATCGCTGGGTTGGCCGTTCGTCCAGTGCAGAAGTCCCTTGAGAGGAAATTTGTCCTCCCAACCAGTCGGTAATTTCTGTCAGACAAACAGTTCGTCCAGCGAGTAAAGCTTCGTAAGTGGTGGCGACACCAGAAAGTCCACCGCCGACAACCAGAATTTCGCAATTTACTGTTTTTTCTGGGTTTGGTGGTGCTGCTGTCACAATGTATGGTGTGAGAAGAGCCGAGATGACAGTCAGACTCATTAGCGAGCGCTTGATATTCAGCAAGATTCCGTTCAACTCCCTTGTCAATTTTTAGATCATATTTATAGCAGTTCTATTTGAGTTGTGACTTGTATAGGAGTTGTCATTTATACTAAGGACATCGGACAGATGACAGTCTTAATAGAATTCACCAATCATTTAGCATTGCTATATATTTAAGTTGCATTTTATAAGATTACATGGTATACGCTATTAGCTATTAACCTTTAGATATAGCAGTCCTAGATCGTTCATTAGGAACAAAACCCCTGACTTCTTTAACAAGTCGGGGATCAAGATCTTACAATATCTTCTGACCCACTACTAATGACTGATGACTAATGACCAATCAAAAATTTATAATCACATAATGGGGAAAAAAAGACTTGAAAAAACAAATTATATTACTTGTGCTAAGTATAAGTACTGCTCTTGTGATAGTAGGTAACTACTGGGAAATACCAGTAATGGCATTACCACCGCAAGAAGATATACCAGAAGAAATTTTGCGAATGGAGCTCGTTACAGAAGCGCGATCGCCCCTTGATGGGAAACCTTTAACGGCAGCAGAATATATAGAATTGCAAGCCCAATTACGAGACAGTCCAACACCAAAACTTGCTCCTACTATTAGGGAAAAAGTTTATTTACTTCACATACGTAGCTTATTGCGTCAACTTTTTCCTTTTATACATTTCTAAATGATTTATGGAAACTGATTTATGCTATAGCATTCTAGTTTCATTCTAAGGTAGGATGACTTGAGAACAGAATTTGCAAATAAATGTAAAGAACGCATATAGCCATTTTAAAAGATTCATGAATTTCAATCAGTCTGTCATCTGTCCGGATTCCTTATTACAAATGACAAAAGACTATCCTCACCCAAGTTGTCTTAAAACCCAAGTAGGACTGCTAGAGAAGTTAAAAACCAGATTTAATCAGTCAATATTATTTAAAGTAGGTGCTCCATGTCTATAAGCACGATCGCTCCCGAACAGGTTAACCGTATCGTTTGGAATCAGCATGACGATCCCTTTGAAGTCCTCGGTTCTCATCCCATACAACAGGATGGTAAAAGTCTTTGGGCCGTGCGAGCCTACCTACCAAATGCAAGTGCAGTATGGGTTGTTCTTCCAGAGGAACGAAAAGAGTACCCAATGGAAACGGTGCATCATCCCCACTTTTTTGAATGTACAATTGACATCAAAAATCTAGCAAATTACCAGTTACGTATCAAAGAAGGAGAATTTGAAAGAGTCATATACGACCCTTACGCTTTTCATTCTCCTTTATTGACTGACTTTGATTTGCACCTGTTTGCCGAAGGTAACCATCATCGGATTTATGAGAAGTTGGGAGCGCACCTTACAGAAGTAGAAGGTGTGAAAGGTGTTTATTTTGCTGTTTGGGCACCCAGTGCTCGTAACGTTTCGCTTTTGGGAAATTTTAATGAATGGGATGGACGTAAGCACCAGATGCGTAAAGGTAGAACTGGGATTTGGGAATTGTTTATTCCTGAACTTGGGATTGGAGAGAATTACAAATACGAAATCAAAAACTTTGATGGGCATATTTACGAAAAATCTGATCCTTATGGATTTCAGCAAGAACCCCGTCCCAAAACTGCATCAATCGTCACCGACTTGGATGCTTACACTTGGAGTGATGAAGA
>JAQYWP010000791.1 GCA_029379285.1 Rhizonema sp. PD38 | reverse complement strand
TTCTTTGACACGTTTCCACAAAGTGCCTGGTTTTAGTAATATTTCTTCATCTATAATTCGTTTTTCTTCTTGCATAATCAGTTAATATAACGATTTTGCTGACGTTATATGATGTCTGGTTGATTAGTTATAACACAGCATAGAGGAGCAAAGTTCGGAAATCCTTTCTCTTTCAGTTCTTAATCCCCCAGTAAGACTGCTTATTTCATGATAAGTCTTTAACCGGACATGATATTTACCTCTGGAGAACTGTTTGCTGTGCCTGTAGTACGAGCGCAATGGCTCATTCTCTACAGTTTAACAGAAGATTGTGTTCTTTTGAGTTTAGCCTCAGCGAGGAGAGATAATTCTTATAGATTGGAAGATCCAGTCTTGTAGTCGAACGGCTGCGGCAATGATGTAAATTGACTCCTCCCCACTTGCCGGCTATCACAAAAGTTTAACCAAAAACTTTTTTCCAATTTCAATTAAACTGAATTTCATTGAGCTAGCTCATAGTTGGACAAGAAAAAGTTAAATTGGAAAAGAAATCAAGCCAAGCTTAATCGAGGCGGTTTAACGATGCAAGTCACGGTTGAACAACTAGGGCAAATTTCACTTTTTTCTGGGCTAGATGTGGATCGGCTTACACAGTTGCAAATTCATGCTGTGGTTAAGCAATATTTGCGTGGAGAAATTATTTTCCATGAAGGCGATCGCTTGCCAGCTAAACTCTTTGCCGTTTTCAGTGGCAGAATTGAAATCAAGAAAACCGCTTCCACAGGTAAAGAAACGATTTTGCGGACGTTACCCGCAGGAGAAATATTTGCTGCGCCTGCACTATTTAGTAATGCCTCAGCCCCTGCAACCGTGGTGGCTCAGGAGGATTGTCAGATTCTCATGATTGAACGCACTGCTTTAGTAGAAGTGATTCAGAAAACTCCAGAACTTGCATTGCAGATTATTGCAGTACTCAATGAGCGTCTCCAGCATCTGCATCAAGTTGTGCATGGATTGGCTTCGGAGCGGGCGCTCGTGCGGTTAGCGCAATTTATTCAGAGAGCGGAGATCGCAGAGGGAACTGACTTGACTGAGCAGGGATTATGCTTGCGATCGCGTCTGCCGTATTACCAGATTGCTCGCAGCATCGGCATCACTTATGAAGAATGTGTACGATTGTTTAAACAGATTCAGACAATCGTTACTTACCATCGAGGTGGTAAGATAAGTGTGTTAGATCAAGCAAAGCTAGATGCGATCGCCCTTGGTGAATATGATGTTTAGAATTGAATCGCATGCTCTATAAGTCGGTGAAATATCTCAATGCATCAGTCAGAACAGTAGAGATATTGATCACCGCTATTTGGCGCTGTTTAGCCACATAAAGAGTCCAGATCGCCTACTTTGCCGGACTGAAACAAGTTTCGTCCTTACCCGTGAGACAAAGCTGTTTCTGAGCCAAATCAGTTTTGAATTTCACCTGATAAGTTTCGTTTTCGGCAGGCAAAGTTTTCGTGTAGTTATTCGCTCTATCGCACGAAAAGTCACGAGTGAAAGATGCCGGAGACCAGTTTAATGTCATTGTACTGCCATTCAAACTGACTTTTCCTTTTCGAGATTTGAAAATTTGCTGGTTGCAGCCGCCGTTCATCACGTTAATAATTCCTGTGAATTCGACTGTTCCATTCGGCTGAAATAGATAAGTGAAACGCGAACCATTGGAGCCTCTATATGCGCCATTCGTATTGTAAGAACTGTTTCCGGTATGTGTCCAGACCCATTTTCCAACTATAGAGGAAATATCTCCAACGCTGGCAGATGAATCAGCCGCATTATTTGAAGCAGTTTCGCTTGCGTGTGCGCCGTTGTAAACAGACAATAAAAGTTTGGCTTCTGCATCATCCGGCGAATTTCGCAATTGCCCAATAAATGTTTCGTTAAATGCCTGCCGAATTTTGATTTGTTCCTGTTCATTTTTGGCACGAACTTGTGTATAAGTAGAAATTATATTGTCAATGCTTTTTCTAGTTCCTGCTGGATCTTTTTGATATTCGTTTGACTTGATTGAATAATATGCACTGCGCTGTTCACTTGTGAATTTTTTAGCAAATGCCCATTCAAAAAAATCAATCACTTTATCAACATCTGATTTACTGAGAGATTCGTTTGCTGCCGTTACTAAAACTTTACTTCCGCCAGCTTGTGCAGAATTGTTTATAGTCGTTCCGCCCACCAAAATAAGACATAAAACTATAATGGAAAAATCAAAAGATTTTTTCATTATTGCTATAATTTTGTTGGAATTCAATTAATTTTCCCAGCGAGTGGGGAGTGAATATACAAGAGCGCACCAGTAAATGTGCGTGATGCACCAGTTAGTTTGTAATTAAATTAGAGTATCACAGAGCGTCTTGAGAATCAATAGACATCAAGAGAAATGACGTACCCATACCAAGGATAAGGACGAACGCATAATTAATTTTCACTTCTTTAGTCTAATAGCTTGATTCCATTAGACAGAGTTTAATTAATCCCCGTACCGCTATAGTTGGGGAGAGTCAATCTACACCGTCTTCTTTTGAGTGTGGAGATAAAAGCCCGGTTGAGCTAAATAGCCGCATTCCATTTGCAGTAACTAGCAAGGAAGTACCTGTATCTGCCAAAACAGCGACAGCTAACCCAACAAACCCAAACGTCGCTAACAGCAGAAACAATGCTTTTGAAACTAGGGAAAAAACCACATTCTGTTGAATCACAGACACAGTGCGGCGGCTTAAATCGACTGCATAGGCAAGTCGTCTCAAATCACTTCCTACTAATACTATATCTGCTGTCTCTATGGCAATATCAATTCCACCCACAGCAAAACTAACATCTGCCGCAGCCAGGGCAGGAGCATCGTTGATGCCATCTCCAACCATCCCTGTAACTCCTCTTTGATGCAAATCTTGAATTACTTGGAGCTTATCTTCAGGTAACAGTTCCGCCTGATACTCTGTCATGCCAACTTGTTGGGCAACTTGTTTGGCAACCTTATTGCGATCGCCTGTCAGCATCACTAACCGCTTTAATCCAGTCTGCTTCAATTGTCTGATTGCTTCTGTTGCTGACAACCGGATTCCATCCGCTAAACCAATGACTCCCAATAACTCTTGGTTTGTCCCCACTAACACCGGAGTTTGACCGAGATTTTCAATTTCCGTCAATAGAGACTCAGCTTTTTGAGACAAGGGAATGCCCCGTTCTGCCAACAACCGTCGATTGCCAACAAAGTATAACGACTCACCAAAATTTGCTTGAATCCCTTTACCAGGTAATGCCATGAAGTTGAGAGGTGTTTCTAATTCCATCTCTTTCTCAAGAGCCTTTGTCAGAATTGCCTTTGCCAGTGGGTGTTCTGAGCGTTGCTCTAATGAAGCCGCAATCATTAACACCATATCTGCACTCACCTTCCCAAAGTCATAAACCTGCTGCACAACAGGTAAACCTTGCGTAATGGTGCCAGTCTTATCAAAAGCAAGACTAGTCAAGCGTCCCGCTGTTTCGAGAGCATGTCCCCCTTTGAATAAAACGCCTCGGCGGGTTGCCGCACCAATAGCGCTGACAATCGAAACAGGGGTAGAAATTACCAAAGCACAAGGGCAGGCTATTACTAACATAACCAGCGATCGATAAAACCAAACGTTAAAAGATTGAGCAAATGCCAAGGGCGGAATGACAGCAATGAGAATTGCGACAACAATCACTATCGGGGTGTAAACTTCTGCAAACCGATCCACCCACTGCTGAGAAGGAGCGCGGCTTCCTTGCGCTTGTTCCACCAAGTTGATAATCTTAGCAACGCTGGTATCGTTCGATGTATGGGTTACTTTGACGAATATAAAACCTTCCTGATTCAACGTTCCAGCATATACTGTATCGCCAGGAGCTTTATCATCTGGAATTGACTCTCCCGTAATTGGGGATTGGTCAATCGCGCTTGTACCAGATATGACTATACCATCCAACGCTACGCGCTGTCCAGGTCGAATCGTTAAAATTTCACCAACTTGAATACTTTCAACGGTTACTGTAACTTCTTTATTTCCCCTCTTGACGGTAGCAGTGGGCGGAGTCAAATCCATTAGGCTGCGGATTGCATTACGAGTGCGCCCAAAGGTGAAAACTTGTAGTGTTGTGCCTAAGGAAAACAAAAATAACACAAGCGCCCCTTCAAACCAATCCCCTAAAATCACTGCCCCAATCACTGAAATTGTCATCAGCAAATTCATATCGGCACGGCGCAACTGTAACTCAAACAAACCTGCCCGTGCAATAGGATAGCCAGCAACTATTATGCCAATACTGTAAAAACTCCGTACTATCAAGACGGGTAAGGCAAAATATTGCGCGATTAAGCCCAGGACTAATCCCATCCCTGCTAAAATTACGCTTTGTCCTCGACGGTTGCTAATCCAGAATTTCCAGTTGTTTGGCGGAGCCGGATTTTGAGAGGGCTTGGGGACTGGATGAGCATGGTTGTGATCGTCGTCGTGGGTATGTGC
>JAQYWP010000790.1 GCA_029379285.1 Rhizonema sp. PD38 | reverse complement strand
TACTCCCTTCCCGCTAGAAGAATACCGAAAAAATAAACCGCCAAGACGCCAAGGAAGCCAAGTTTGAAGATCAGAGATATAGGTAATCTTAGACCGGGAAGGGAGTAGTTGTTGAGACTGATTAAGCTTTGACTGATGCTTTCAACTGACCCTTCATCAACCAACTAATACCACCGAGAAATACTGTGCCGACAACCGTATCAGGTTCGGGAACGGTTTTAGGTTGGGTAATGGATACTCTTACTTAAATGCTATCGAATATAAAGATATGATGAAATTAAATAAAGATTCTGTAAAGTTATTTAATTTTTAATTCTCAGGGAGCGGTACTAGCTGATAAACGTACCGTAAAACAACTCCCAACATTTAACTGACTTGTCACAGTAATTAGTCCCCCATGGCTTTCGGCGATCGCTTGTGCAATAGCCAGTCCCAAACCTGAACCGCCAAGATGGTAAGAACGAGATTGTTCGGCTCGCCAAAAGCGATCAAACACTTTGTCAATATTCTCCAGTGCAATTCCTACACCTGTATCCCGTACTTTTACATAGATTTGGGAACCAATTTGGCTTGCCTTAATTTCAACTAAACCTTCATCTGATGTATAGTTGATAGCATTTTCAATTAAATTTGTAAACAATCGGGTTAATTGGACTGAATCACCAAATGAATACAAATTTTGAATCAATTCAGATTGCAAGTTAATTTGTTTAGCTTCAGCTTGAAGTTTATAAAGCTGTAACAAATTATCTAAAATCATTGTCAAATTAACAGTATCCCAATTTTGAGTCGGAATCTTATCGTAACGAGCTAAAAATAGTAAGTCTTCCGTAAGGCGAATCATTTGGTTGGTTGCACTAGCGATAGATTGGAACTTTTTAACATCTGTCTCTCGCATCCCCTCTATATATTTAAGTGCCACCGTTGCATTAATTTTAATTGCCATTAAAGGACTGCGGAGTTCGTGAGAAGCATCAGTAGTAAACTGTTTAAAGCGTTGAAATCCTTCTTCAATTGGTTTCATTGCCTGACGCGTTAGCAAAATTCCACTTACACCACTTAGAAACAAAGCAATACAAATTCCTCCTCCCAAACCCCAGTCTAACTTATTCAAGCTTTGATCAATATCCTCTAAAGATTGACTAACTCTCACATACCCAATGAGTTTTCTCTCATTGTCAACAATAATTGGTAAAGTCACTCCTTGAACTTTTTCTTCTTGGCTTTGTACAGGTTCGTTTACAGAAAACGGCAATGTTAAAAAGGCATTTCCTTTTCCTTGTTGGGCGACTAAAACTCCTTGGGGATTAAACCACTGTAAAGCTTGATCTGCTGCCAGAAAATCTTTCTCCGGAAACTTTCTGTCAATCTGAATTTTTACATCTTTAAAATTTTTATCATAATGGGCATTTACAATAGCATTTTGACCTATAAAAGTCAAAGTTTTTGTCAGTTGATTTGTCAAACTGCGATAAAAAGCTATTCTGACTACAACTGTAAATACTCCTAGTATGGTTGCCAACACTAGCAAATAAGATAAGAGTAACTGATAGCGAATTTTTTGAAACATTTCTTTGTCTATTAATAGTTGACATTTGACTGTCATGCCGCCAAGGGCGGCAAGGCAGAAGGCAGAAGGAAATCCCCATAACGCTCATTCAGGGGCTTGAAGTATGGACGTAGTATTTTTTGCGCTACGCGTCTCGAAATACATATTTCCAAAGTTCCATAAATAAATTCAGGGGCTTGAAAAGAAAGTGGCTGCGGGCTTTTAAAAAATTTCTTACCTTCTGCCTTCTGCCTTCTGCCCTCTGCCTTTCTTCGGTCAAACCTGCCCCTACGCCTCTTAACTCTTGTAAGCAAGAGCGAAACGTTCGATGCCTGCTAAGTCGGCGTGAATTTGAATGTTGCGATAATTTCCTTGAAGCAACATTTCGCGCACTGCATTTGCTTGTCCGGCCATCATCTCAATGAGCCATACCCCACCTGTTTGTAAATAAATAGGGGAAATTTTTATCAAATGGCGAATGTACTCTAAGCCGTCAGAACCACCATCCAAGGCTAGATGTGGTTCGTGGTTAATCACTTCTGATTGTAAAGTAGGTAAGATACTCGTGGGGATATACGGCGGGTTGGAAACCATACCACTGAACTGTCCAGTGAGGAATTCTAGTGGTTCCCACCAAGAACCTTGGTAAAATTGAATACGCTTTGCTAAACCACAATTATGGGCGTTTGTCATGGCGATCGCCAGAGCTTGGGGACTGGAATCAACAGCGTGGATGCTTGCTTGGGGAAACGCATCTGCTAGTCCCAAAGCGATCGCGCCACTACCAGTCCCCAAATCTGCCCAATGTCCTTGTTGTAAGGAAAGCTGGCTGCTACCGTGTAAAGTTGTCTCACTTGTGGAAGCAGCCGCAACTGCCAGATCGATCAGGCACTCTGTTTCAGGTCTGGGAATCAAAACAGCAGGAGAAACGGCGATTGTAAATTTTCGCCAGTGTGTCACTCCTGTAATATATTGCACTGGTAAGCGGTCATTTAAACGCCTCTGCCATAGTGCCTCTAATTTTTCTAAAGGGAACTGAAGTTGAATTTGAGACCAGTCTTTAAAAGACTCCAAACGCAGTGCTAATCTGTCTAATCCAGCTACCTCTTGTAGTAACCAATCTACTTCAGCAGGTGGGACATCATTTGCGATCGCAGCTTTTAAAGCCTGGTTGCGCCACTGCCAAAGTTTTAAACCAGAAACGATTTCTGGTTGATTATCCACCATACCTTAATGAGTGAGTGCTGGTCTGTTATTTTTTAGGAGCGGGGGTAGCTGGATTTTTAGGCAGTTTCCTAATATAATCTCTATCTTCTTGGGTTGGTACCAAAACAACTTGGTTAAGCCATGGATCGTTTTTCTCTTGGAATACTTTAATGACTCCGTCCATGTCAACAACATCCATAACAGCATTAGGAAATTTTTGCTTCACCTGCGTCAACAAACCCTGTGCATCTTGCTGGCTTAAAAACAAAGGAATAATTTCCTGCTTTTGGTTTCCTGCTTTAATTGACACATAACCCTTATCAGCTCCAAATTTAACAGTGAAAACAGGCACACTTCTAAATTGCTGTACCTGTTTACCACTAGCACGTAGCAATTGCATCGCTGCTTGAATTTCTTGATCCAAAGGTTTGAATGCAAATTCTAGGTGGTTTGGCTGGCTTTTGGTTTGTTTCAATTGTTGATAAATGACTCCAAGCGGCACTGCTGTCACTTGTAGGCTTTTTACCAATTCTGTCAATTTCGGATCTTTATCTTTGAGATTCCGCAGTTGGTTGATAAAACCTTCCGCCTCTTGGTGACTCATATAAACACCTGTCACCGAACCACCGCCTTTTTGCCCGCTTTGAGCTTGCAGAGGACGACTGAGTGGTAAGCCTTGGGGATTGGTGATTAAAAATACTGGTACTGAATCCAGTTTTTCTTTGATTTGTTGTTCTGATAATGCTAGCACTGGGGCGTTTCCGCTAAATACAGTTGCCAACAGAGTACTTCCCACTAAACCCAATGTTGTACCCCAGCGAACGAATGATTTCATGATTTCTCCTAGCATCAATACTTTACTTTCATTAAGTCGAGACTTAGGTTGGATTTGCACAGAATCAACTTGTTTTAGTTATAGTATCTTGTCCGCCGATAGACTGTGCTATTTTCTGTTTGTCAATTTTGCCTTGCCATTCCGACGTTATATTGTAGATACCCTCTGTGATTTGCTTGAAAGCAAAGCCCAGAGGTTATTTTCTAGTTTTTACCTGGTATATAGCATTTCTACAAAGATTTTTGAGATATTCCGTGAGGATCGTCCTTTATTCTCTGTTTAATGTCATTTGTAATTAAAAATGACTGATGTGCAGGCGGATTTTACAAGAGATCTTGTCTTCTTAAAGGTTATCAAGATTAAACCTGCACTACCAGAGTTGACGCCACGATACTATAAATCGTTCCACTTGTCACCTTCTCAAAAAATCTCAATATTTACACCAGTAAGTAATTTTTCCAGTCTTGCTACCCAGATGTTGAATCTAGCTATTAATCATGAAAAACAGCCAGATGAGTAGAGTTATTATCCGAGGGCTTGAGTAACTTTAATGACATTTTTTAACTTTTATGTTAAAAAAGTTAAAAAAATGTCATTAAAATTTATTTTTTTTAATCAAAATAAAAACCCTATAACTTTTTATAAATTTAGGGTTTCATCATTAATATTTGATATCGGGATGACAGGATTCGAACCTGCGGCATCCTGCTCCCAAAGCAGGCGCGCTACCAAGCTGCGCTACATCCCGTTTGTTCCAATCTAAACCACTTTAGTAGTTTTTATCTTACACATTTAGTAGGATATCACGCTTTGCCACTTTTTGCCAAATTATTTAAGTTGTTAAGCTTTACGACATCAGTAGGGCTATCAGAGGAGCCACTTGAGTATCTGAACCTTATTTACTAGACATCATAAGACATCGTTCAACAATTCCTGCTTCAAC
>JAQYWP010000090.1 GCA_029379285.1 Rhizonema sp. PD38 | reverse complement strand
GTGCAAGATCTGAGCCTCTAACTAGCGGCGATGCCTTCGGCAAGCCGCTACGCGTCTACGCCACTAGCAACATATGAAAGATGCACATTTTCCTCACTTTCTGAAAGCCTTGCTGTATAAGCGTTGCAAAATGTGCATCTTAGGAGTTAATCTCGTTTAGGCGTTTTGATTACTCCCGAACCGATGTAAGATTATCTATCTCCTTGATCTCCAGAGACGTAAATGCAAAGTTTGTGCAAGATTGTGATAGTTTTGGCAAGAAAAGGAAATACAGCGAGTTACGACCATCGATAGATTTAGCCATATCATCTACACCTATAAGAGGAAAAACTTATGGATCTAAATAATAAGGTCGCTATCATTACTGGAGCTAGTGGAGGAATTGGGGAAGCAGTTGCCAAAGATTTAGATGCAGCAGGCATGAAACTGGTATTGACTGCCCGTTCTCAAGATAAGCTCGAACATCTTGTGTCCAGCTTAAATAACGCTACATTTGTGGTAAGTGAAATCACAGATGTAGAACTGCCACAAAAGCTGGTAGATAAAGCTATAAATACATTTGGTCAGCTTGACGTCGTGTTTAGTAATGCAGGGGTAATGACTGTTGGCTCGATTGAAGAAGTTGACATTGAAAAAATCTGTGAAATGGTACGCATTAATGTAGAGTCAATTTATCGTATGGCTTATACAGCACTACGGCATTTTAAGAAAACTGGTAGTGGTTTTTTAATCAACACCTCAAGTATTTCTGGTTTGAAGACGGTTCCTAACATAGGTGCTTACTGTGGAACAAAGTTTGCTGTCGAAGCATTCACAGATTCACTCCGGATGGAGCTAGCTGGAACTGGCATCGGTGTCTCTTGTATTGAACCTGGTACTGTTGAAACAGGGCTGTACAACAATTGGGACGAAAAAAACAAAGATTTTGTCCACTCTGGAGGGGCACTACAGCCAGAAGACATTGCTCGCTGTGTCCGGTTCATCCTAGAACAGCCATCCCATGTGCTAATTCCTCGGATGTTAGCTGTGCCAGCCAATCAACCAGTGTAAGAAAACCAAAGTTGTTTCCCTGAGAAGAATATTCAACCAAAACGCCGGAAAAACCCAAATTATTTTCAAGCTATGTTAAGCGTAGCGAAACAAGTGTAGAAAATATAGCTGTTCTCGTTTTAGTCACATACAAAATGCCTTCTCCCCCAACCCCTCTCCCAACTTTAGGAGAGGGATGCCCCTCAGAGCGGAGTAAGGGCAAGAGTGTATGGGATTTAACTGAGAACGGCTATAATTAGCGTTTGAGGATGTAGGCATTGGCAAGTACTCTGGAAGATGATCTCATTAAGGTAGCAAGGTAATTTCTCATAATGGATAAGATTCGTGCTGTTGTTGTCGATCCACAAGTAGAGGGACGTTTAGCCATCAAAGAAGTATCTCCTCCTTCACCTGCTCCATCCGAGGCACTCGTAAGGGTGGCGGCAATTTCCCTCAATCGAGGGGAGGTGCGGCGGGCAATGAGTGCTGAGGCAGGATGGCAACCGGGTTGGGACTTGGCTGGTACTATCGAAGTTGCGGCAGCCAATGGAAGTCTGAGTGTAGGTAGCCGCGTTGTGGGTTTTGTCCCGAACGGCGCATGGAAAGAAGTTGTGGCAGTTCCTACACATTCCCTCGCCGAGTTACCGGAATCAGTCACTTTTGCCCAAGCTGCTACCTTACCTGTGGCAGGATTGACTGCCTTGCACGCCTTAGCCAAAGCAGGTTCTCTTCTCGATCGCAAAGTCTTGATTACAGGTGCTTCTGGTGGAGTGGGAAACTTTGCCTGTCAATTGGCGCGACTGTCGGGTGCAACGGTAGTCGCTCATGTGCGTAATCCACAGTTTGAAGCATCTGTCAAGCAGACTGGGGCACACATTGTTGTGACAGGAGACGATCTTTCAGTAGCTAGTCAGTATGGACCGTATGATTTAATTTTAGAATCTGTAGGAGGGACGACACTATCTACAGCACTAAGCTTAATAGCACCTGATGGCATGTGTGTTTTATTCGGTACATCAGCTGATGGAAATGTAACTTTTAATGCTCAAAAGTTCTATGGTACAGGTGGTGCTAGTTTGTATGGCTTTATCCTATTTCACGAACTCAAGCGGGAGCCTGCATCAGTAGGGCTAAAACGGTTAGTGAACTTAGTCGCTCACGGACAAGTTCGCCCTCATATTGATGTCGAAGCACCTTGGACTCAAGTAGCAGAAATGGCACAGCAACTTACACAGAGGCGCTTTGCAGGTAAGGCTGTTTTACATTTTTCTAATTGAGTCATTCGTAAAAACAAGATCCCCGACTTCAAGGGAGAAGTCGGAGATCTATGTCTGTAGTTATTACAGGTGGAAGTTGTGGTTTCATTTCAGTAGGAACTACTATACAGGTGGAGAGTCTCATAAACCAAGAGAGTTTTGAGTTTTTAGCAAATCACCTGACGCTTGCCATCTACGACTAACGAAAATGCGATCGCTTTCACTACTATTGGGTATTTGTCTGAGTACATCTGTTTTCCCAGCCCACGCCTCATTTGCAGAAACTCCCTCGGTTCCAAAAGCTTCAACTGCGCCTTTAGAACTAAGCTTATTGCAAAACCCAAAAAATGTGATTACAGCTAACACTATTTCCCAAAGGGGATTGACTATTCCGAGTTTGTGGTTAGCAAAAGAGAACTCTGAAAATAAATTGTTGGATAACTGGATAGCATATCCAGCTAAAAAAACAGAGCCAGGGCGAGTAGACTTATTAGTAAATCAACAGCTTTGGAGTATATTAGATTACTCAGAACGCTACGGTTTCCTTAATCGAGTAGGCACTGTTGCACGGCGTTATGGTTACAATCTCCGGGTATTCAATTATCAAAAAGAACGTTTAGCAACCTACACTTGTAACTTTAGTACAAGTCCAGTATTGTGTAAGGTTGAGCTTAATAGTGTAACAAAATAGTAGAGACGTGTTTGTTCACGCCTACTTACTTAACTAACTCTTGATTTTCTTAAACAAAGACTCGTATTGTACAGCAGTATCTGGCGGTAAAGGAAGTAAAAATTCACTTTTATCCAAAGCCTCAAAATTATTCAATAACACCTTTTGCCATGATTCTGAGATATCTGAAGCATTAACTTGTGCTGACGGCGAATTTGTTTTGGTAAGCAAAGAGATTTGCTGAGAAATGCGTGGTTGTAAACAAAAATCAATCCATTTATACAATGAATTCTGACTGTTTTTGCCTGTAGGACGTACCCACATATCTGCCCAAAGCGCTGTTCCTGAGCGAGGAATGACGACACTCAATTGCGGATAATGTCCAAGAATTGACAGGATATCACTTGACCACCCAACTGCTAGCCAAGTCTCTCCAGTTAGCAAGGGTTCTAAGTATCTATCTGAACTATAAAATTTTACTTGCTGATTTAATTTCTGTAATTCTAGCTCCAAGTTTGGAATGTCAAGATTCTTCGTGTTGTATGATTTTCCCAGCTTCTTTAAAACTAGTCCAACCACTTCGCGTGGTTGATCTAACAGAGAAATGCGATCGCGCAGTTCCTTTCGCCACAAATCACTCCAATCGCTAGGAGTCCAATCAAATTCTTGAAGAAACTTGTCACGGCGGTAAACAATAACCGTGTTACCCCAACGGTACGGTACAGCCCAAACTTTTCCTTGAGGATCTATCTGCCCCTGATCGTTCCGTTTCCCCAATTCTTGCCACCGTTGGGGCAAAGAAGACCATTGTTTTAACTGTGACACATCCAATGATTGAATTAGGTTCTGCTTGATTGCCACACTGATCCAGTAATCTCCCAAAGTCACTAAGTCAGCTTTCGTCGTTTTTCCAGATTTTGCAAACGGTATGAAGCGATGCCAGCCTTCATTATCTTTTTTATCAGTTTTCTTCTGCCAGGTTTGCAATTGCTTAAATAAATCCTCTAACTGCCCTACTGGGGCAAATTTTAACTGCGTGTTCTGCTCAACCTTGCTAAACCGATTCACCACCTGGTTAGGTATAGAATTTTTTAACAGTTGTACGTACAACGTTGCTGGTTTTTTTCCAGAACAACTGACAAATAGTTGTGAGAGTGCTACTGTACCCGCACCTAGCAAAAAAGACCGTCGCTCCATAGGTTAATTTTTTGGCAACAATTATGTTAGTAAAACTCTTGATAGACATGTATATGTATTTCTAATTTAGATTTTAAGTATGACATCTCAATAAAATATATTAAAAGTTTAAATAATTATAAGTATAGTTAAAATCTCCTAAAAATTGAATATTATAGTATAACGTAAGGATTTATCTGTCTGCGATTCCTCTGGCAGCTATGCTGAGGAGTTTTGTAGAGGAAGATGGTACAACTCGAATTCTAACGAGTCGTACGGGCAAGGGAAGTGTTGAATGCTTACAGGCATGCAGCAAAAACTCTCGAGTGACAGTGTCGTCATTCCGTTTCGGAATTATGCGGTAAGTTGAAAGGCTTTGAGTGCGGCGCATGACTAGCTGACGGCACGACTGCTAACATCTAAATGTTTATAAAGAAAAATAGAGGACGAGGGTATTAAATGGAGCCATTACAAAAGCAGGTTCAGACTTTGAATCAAAAAGTGGATGCCCTCTATCAAGTGATGGAGCAGCTTGACGGCAAAGTGTCTCTGGCTTTATCAGAGTGCTGTTTGGATAAAATAAGTGAAAATAGAAGTAACTTACTAGAAAGTAGTGAGCATCACTATCAGTTAAAAGGATATGTACATTTTAATCCGGAATTTGAACATAAAGATGTTTTAGAGGATAGTATTTACCCAGACAAAAATCCTCAAGGGGGAGAAAAAAATATAACTCCAGAAATTCAAATCCAAAGACTAACAGCGCAGTTAACAGCTGCATACAATCGCATTGCAGCTTTGGAAGAGCAATTACTGCTCAAGAGAATTCATTCTTAACTCCCCTTGTTAACAACCAGCGTTCTAGCTGGGTTTCAATGATTTCTAAAAGTTGATGTTGCTGCCAGTCTTGGCAAAGATGAGAGGCAATGCAAGCGCCTCCAGCCCCCATACCTTCTTTTACAAAGCCCTGCTCATAGGCTTGCAATTGAGGATAGCGAGAATTAGCAAGACTCAGCTGCGTAGCTATCAGGGGTGGGAAAACATCAACAGAAGTGATGTCACCTTTACCAACTAACTGGGCTAGCTTAACAGTAGCACCTGTTGGGTCTTCTGCTACCCAACGGGTTGTGCCAATCACAACTTCTTCTGGTTGCCAGGACAAATTATAAGTTTTAGCGATCGCAGTTATAAGAGCATACACAGCTAGCATTTGCGTCCCACCAGCAAGTAAAACGCCACAACGGCAACTGAGGGCAATTGCCATTCCAGCTACCACAACTTGCATCGGATCGCCCACTGCTGCCACAAGCTTAAGGGGATCGAAGAGACTGGGGATTTGCGTTTCTCCTACTTTCCCCCTGATCTTTTCCAGCCCGGCTTGTACCACTGCCCATTTTTGTGCATGATTGCAGACAGGGTGGCTACTGTTGACTTTTCCTACGGCTTGTATTCCCAAACCAGTTAAAATTGCTAAGGCAGTCGTTGTTCCACCAACAACGCACTCACCCAAAATGAGATACCCGTTTTGAACTTGATGACTGAGCCGTTCACCCCATTGCAGCCCTTGTTCCAACAAGTGGTGTACTGTTGCAAGCTCTAAAGCATTACCTTGACTTAAGCACCGAGCTGGATAACCACCTAGATCGATTGCTGGAACATTCAGATATAGGGGTAATCCGGCATTGAACAGGTAAACTGGAATTTTTAATGCCTCAACTACTGCGCGGGAAATCAATACAGGAGAGGCTCCAGCATCAAGAGGTGGTAAAGGATATTGAGGTTTTCCTTCAGGACCATTGTACAAAAACTCGGCATCAGCACAAGCTGTATATTTCCGATCCTCTGGAGTGCAACCTGCTGCTGATATTCCTGGGATCAAACCAGTTTCGGTAAATCCTAAAACACAGGCAAACACTGATGGAGAATGGCGATATCGCTGTAGCCATTTTTTACCTTGTTTAATTTGAGTATAAATACGAATCACAAATTAGTGGTTTTTGGGTGATAGGTATGTAAAAATACTGATATCATGTTCTCAAATGACTCCTGATTATCTTTCATAATCCATGAGAACTTGTAGCCAGCGTGGAGGAGGTGGGATCGAGTTGCCAAGTCGCTCCAAAAGTAGCCATGATGCAAGATGCACTAAAAACAGGTAGATAAAGTTGTTGACGACGATCAAGGCGATCGCCCCCAATTGAATCCAAAACATGCTGGGAGTTGCCAGTATTTGCAGCTGGAGAAATATCCATTCTGCGATACCTGTAATATAGTTAATAGAATAAATCCACAAATCTTCATTAGACAGCACAGACAACAACCACAGACGAACAAACACACCTAAAATACCCAGCAATGCACCTAAGGTAATGGAAACAATCCAAGGAACACGACGGTGCCATGTTGTTCCTAAAAGTACACCCATGAAAGCATAGGGCATAACAAATTGTAAACTGCGAACTGGTCCCATCAACACTGTAAGCAGCAACCCGGAGGTGAGAGCCGCCATCCATGACGCTCGGTTGCCCCAACGAAGATACACTAAGGCTATCGGGACGGGAAAAAATATTTGCCAAACTGGGCCTAAAGGAAAGTAAGCATTAATAAACCAAAGCAAGCTAGCTACACTAGCTAAAAACGCTGTTTCCAGCATTTTTAGAGGTGCTTCTAGCTTCATCTGGGTTGTGTCGCGAACTCTAGTTTGTTTATCATCCATAAATTGAAATTTAGCTGGTGGAGTAAGGGAGGCGCGGACACCGTCAGTCAGAGTTGTGATTAATTCTGAGGTTGTCACACAATCATTCTTTCTAAGGCTGATAGATCGGGAATACAAATAACCTCTTGCTCTCGTCTGATCAACTCTTTTTTTTCTAGCCTTGTCAACACTCGTGTGACTGTTTCCCGTGCTAGTCCACTCAAACTACTTAATTCCCGGTGAGGTAAATTGGGAATTTCAGTTCCTTGTTGCCCTTTCTTGCCCTGCCCTTCTGCCAAAAATAATAAAGTATCTGCTACCCGTGATTGACTGTCAGATTCTCGCAATCGCAGTCGCCGATTAACTTGTCGCAAGCGTCGCGCCATCAGTTGCGCCAATCTAACTCCTGCCATGGGTTCTGTATGAAGTAACTTAACAAAATCCTGAGCGGGCATACTACCAATTACTGTGATAGTTAGAGTAATCACATCGGTGGAACGAGGGACTTCATCGAGTGCTGCCATTTCGCCAAACAATTCTCCTTTGCCAAGAATGTTTAGCGTTACCTCTTTGCCTTCTAAATTATACGTACGTATTTTTACCCATCCATCCATAATGAAGTAGACAGAACCGCCCCAGTCATTTTCCAGCAGGATCACTTGATTAGCGGGATGCGTACGGGTTACAAGATGGGTGAATGCTGATTCTACAACAGTTTCTGGCAACCCTTGAAAAAAGGTAGTCAAGATCTTCCAAGGGGGATTTATAGGTGTCTGCAAGCTATATCGATCTTCCATTACAAAATATTTTTATTACAGCCCCAATATACATAACAAACAAAACCGCGATCTTAAGCCTAAGCTATCAAAGCACAGTTCTTTTCAAAGATAAAACTCAACTATGCTAAACAATAAAACGATTTAGGACGTTTTTTCAGAACTGTTTTTACTTTTAGGTTTAAACTGAGAAAAAGTTTGGTATCAAAGCAGTGTGTAGCCTGCGATCAGGTGCATAGCTTCGGAGGGAGGCTAGCAGCACTGCAAACAAAACTACTTAATAACGTAAGCAAACAATATTAATGATACTCAAGCCCATTAATTTTTGCTAACCTATGATTTTTAGCTATTTTCACTTTTTAACGTCCATCAACTAGCTTGACTATTCAAGATAAATGAACACCAGAGAGGGTATCAGGGTGTAAGCCGGGAAATTTTCTTCCCCTACACCTCCTCTCCAGTACAGTTTCAAGACGATCAAAGCTGAGGTTACAAACTGACAATTTTTGTCCTAGCAGTTTAACAATGCACAAATTGGCACTTCCTAGCATAAAAGACGTGGGATACTTGGGCTAATCATGTAGTTGGGAATTGCTAATTCCTAAAAGCTCATGGCTAATTGCTAAAAACTAATTACTAGCCTGATCCCAATGTAACAGCCGGTGCTAAATTCCATATTAAAAATAAAAGGTAAATGAAAGTGACTTCCCGCGTAACTGAAATTCAAGCACTGATTGCAGATATTGACAACCTACTTACCAACAAAGGTAAGCGTTTACCCAGAGTTCTCTCAAATCAAGATCAAGAACCAAGACAAGTATTACAACGAATTCGCGACTTCCTTACTAGGTTAACGGAGAGTGAGGCTCAAGCAAACACTAATAACCTGCGTGTTCAACAGACACAAATATCGCCCTTGTTATCAAGATTTACTGAAGGCGATCGCCCATCTTTATCACAGCAAAATCAACTTAACCAAGAACAGAGTGCTTTGATCGCACTCCAAAATACGTCTTCAGCATTGCTAACACCGTTACAGGCAGAATTGCAAGCGCTATTGCAAGAACGCGCAACTCTTGTGCAGGAAATTCGGCAACTTGAGCAAAAACGATTACAAAACTACTCTTTGGCACAGCAGTTAGAAAACCAGGAGAAGATGATAACGGAATTTTTGCAGGCGATCATGAGTCGCTTAGCACCATCCAATACATATACAACAGAAACAACCGAACTGACAACAGAAAGGAACAAAGGTAATACTCAATCAGCACCCTCTTTCGAGCGGGGGTTGCTAGATTCACCAGATCGGCTCGAACAATTAACACAGCTGAGTGTAGACTTGGATCAACGGTTACTGGCGTTAGATGGGACTGTAAATGTTGTCTTTGAGGCACTACAGCAAAATGTTCATACTTACCACGATTCCTTATCTCAAGCGCTGGCAAGAATGCATAGCAAAGGAGTGCAAGGAGAACAGTTGTTGGCAAGCCTGGTTGATAATTTGATGGAGCAGTTGCAGCAACAAGAATCATCCACAGATTTACGGTCTCAACAGGTAAAACATGGCACATCAACTCCACCTGTAACAACACCAGCACATAGAGAATCAGTCTTTACAAGTCATGAGTTAGAGTTACCAGCAAAAGATGCTCAGGAAACTATTGAAGCTCAACAAAAGACAGATACCACATCAGCGGATTTAGATACAGTGTTCTTGCAACTCAGTCAAGAAACGCAAAATACTATCAAATCTCAGCCCAATGATTCTGAGTTAATGGGTGATGAAGTAGACCATTTATACGCTAGTTTGTTTGGTACCGACAATTTAACTCACTTAAGTGACAACACATTAGAAATAAACAATGATGCACTAACTAGTATTCCAGATGATTTAATTGTAACTCCCATAGTCTCTCCTACAACACCGACAATTTCTGAAAAGTTACCACTCATTTCTGAAACAAATGATACAGTTATAGATGATTTATCTGTACCCACACTTACTATTTCTCCAGAATCCCCAATCGACCAGCAAGTAAAGGATACAGTAATAGATGATCTACATGTACCTACACCTACCATTCCTCTAGAATCCCCAATTGACCAGCAAACAAAGGATGATAGGGCTATGGTATCTACAGTCTTATCACCTGCACTTAATACTTATGAAGTGCAACAAGTAGAAGCCCCTCAAAGAATACCAGATCCTTGGTTCGATCAACAAGATGCAGGTCTTTTAGATGTAAACAACGTTAACCTACAAAACCAAGATATACACTACGCTCCAATCACGAGCGCACTAGCACTATCTGATTTATATAACACATTTCTAATAGAAAATACAGAGGTATTAATAGGCGCTGCAAATTACAACCTCGTTGAGGAACCTGCAAGTGCTGATACCATTACATCGCTGATGAGTCTGTTAAGTTATTTAGACGGTAATGAGGAATTACCAGAAATACCCTCTCCTCATATAACAAGCTCAGGAGCACCCCATTCAGAAATAGCAGAAACGCCTGTGTTGAGTGTAGAAGCCCAAACACTAGAAGTTGAAGATGACGATAAGTACACTCCAGCTTCATCACGGGAGAATTTGCTGATTAATGAAGTTGCACTACCTGTATTACCTGATATCTCCTTAGAAGAATCGCAGTTACAGCAATTAGAACAAGATTTGGCGAACTTTGACAGGCAGCTTAATTCCCAGTGGCAACCTGTTTCTCATCCAGAAGATCGAGAAGAAGTGCCGCAGAGAATGAAAAGTAAGTTAGATTCCAACATTATAGAAAAAAATGTTGTGACATCAGAAAAAGCCTCCACTTCTTCACCTATCCAAAGTTCTGATTCTCATACACACAGGATTCCCTTTTCTTCTCTTCTGGATGCTGCGCGAACGAAACGCTTGGCGAATGCAATGCACAACGAACGCGAAGGCCCGGAGTCGTCAGTTGGAGCTGTTTCTACAACTCATCCTATAAAGAATGTAGAATCACCCATGATGGAATCAGTTTGGTATCTAGGAATCGATTTAGGTACAACTGGGATTTCTGCTGCACTGTTGAATCGTTCCACAGCAGTTGTGTATCCTCTTTACTGGTTAGCAGAAAATCAATCCCAAACAACGACACAGGCACAATCTTTTCGTTTACCCGCAGAAGTTTATCTACCTGAGGCTTCTGTGACTCATGAAGAGACAGATAACAAACAAATAGAACAAACACCTCCTGCAACTGTTGCTGAAGAGGTGCCAGAAAACCAAGCAACAACTCAAACGCACAATCTTTTCTCAGCACACTTGAAACCTTATTTACAAGTTTCACTCTCCTACAAAAATGAGCAAAAAAAGTGGGAACCAGTTTTACAGTTAAATGAATTTTATACAGTTCCTTTAGTTTGGGTTGTACGATCGCTTTCAAAGTTGTTGTTAACCTTAAAATCCGACAGCAGTAGTACAACCATAGGTTTAACTGCTGCGGCAGTTGGTTTAGACAAACAGACTTTTCAGAATATTATCAATAATATTGCAGGAATCATCTGCACTTGCCCATCTAATTGCTTTGAACAATATCGCTTCAACGTCAGAGAGGCTTTACTTATTAGCAAATTAGTGCAGCATCCCCAACAAGTGTTTTTTGTAGAGGAAGCGATCGCTTCTCTGCTCCCAGAATTGAATAGTGCTAGCGGTGAAGTTGTTGAATTAAGTGTCGCTCAAGGTTTTAGTCCCTTAAAAACCAATGAGCGTCTTTTGGTTGGTAGCACCCTCATTATTAATATTGGTGCTGCTTCTACGGAAATGGGTTTAGTTGATTTGCCCGAACATCTTGAAGACTTAACCCACAATGATTTCATGCTTAGTAGTTTCGCGTATGCGGGTTCGGGGATAGATCAAGACATTATCTGCCAATTGCTGTTTCCACCGAAATGGCGACAAGCACGTGTGGTAACAAAGAAGGATAGCAATCCCAACAACCCTCTGCAATGGCAACCATCCATTCCCGGTTTGGAACAGATGCGCCTATCTACTTTGATGTGGGAACAATTAAACCTACCCAAACCGGGAGAACCCGATATCAGCGATCGCATTCGCCTCCAACAGCGTTTAGAAAGTTCTCCTTTAGGAAAGGCAATGCTGGATGCGGCGATCGCCCTGAAGCATGTTTTGCAACATCAAGACACTTTTACTTTAGAATTGGCAGATCAGCGCTGGGTATTGCAACGACGGGATTTGGAAAGCCAAGTATTTGTCCCGTTTGTGCGCCGTCTCAACCGCGAACTTAATAAGTTGTTAGTCGCTAAAGGCATACCCACAGAAGCAATTAATCAAGCAATTCTGACTGGTGGGGTAGCATCAATCGGCGCGGTAAGTCGCTGGCTCAAGCAAAAGCTACCTAGTGCTAAGATTATTCAAGATAAGTCTGTTGGTGAAAATAGCGCTCCTACTTACAGTCGAGTTGCATACGGTTTAGCGATGCTTCCCCTACATCCTCAAGTTTTAGAAGTCCCAAGACAACAATACACTGACTATTTCCTGTTCACGGAATTACTGCGGCTCATACCAGATCAACCCGTAACCTTTAACGAAATTATCCAGTTATTTGAGAATCGTGGGATCAATACCCGTAGTTGTCAGCAACGCCTACTGGCATTTTTGGAAGGTGAATTACCAACGGGTTTAATACCATCAACTCAAGACGGAGCTTGGCTGACTCCAATTTCAAGTGAAAACTACGACTATAAGGCGATCACTGCTGCACCACTTTTTGAAAAAGCAGGAAGTCTGACTTATCGTCCCAATCCCCAACAACTACAATCTGTGAGACGTTACCTTGATGGTATCAAAACAAGTACTCAGCAATCACTCGAGGAGCCTTATACAGTTAATTTCGTTGTTGAGGCTATTCATTAGACGTATAACTCATTGGAAATTAGATCGCTTAAACTTACTTAACTCGTACTAGAGTATTTTTAGTTAAGTTAAGTAGTAGCCTTTAAAAAGAGTGTAAGATAGGACAACGATTATCCGGAATTTTCCGGAATAACCCTGACATATTGTGTATAATAAAACAGAAATTGTTAAACACAATATGTCAAACCATGTACCTCCAAGGATCGCTGCTGCCAGATTGGGAGTCTGCTCCAAAACCCTTGAAAGGTGGCTTGAATCAGGAAAAATCAAAGGCATCTTTACCCCTAGCGGACAAAGAAGATACAACATTGACTCAGTTATCTCTACTAGACCTACTGAGTCAAAAGACGAACGAGTAATGCTTGTTAACCTTTAACACCACTACCAGTCTCCGTAGGGACAATATATTTTTGTAAAAATAGAAAAAGTAATAGTACTGGTGTAAGAGAAATTATCGATCCAGCTGCCACCAGCCGCCAATTCAAGGAAAAAGTACCTGCAAGCTTTGCGACTCCTAAAGGAAGGGTATACAATTTTTCATCTTGGATGACAATTAAAGGCCAGAGAAAATCACTCCAAGAACCGATAAATTCAAACATTGCCAGGGTTACTAATGCTGGGCGAATTGCTGGAAGCATCACATACCACCACAAGCCTAACTCTGAACACCCATCTATCCGTGCCGCTTCTTCCATCTCTTTGGGAACATTTAGAAAAGCTTGTCGCAACAGAAAAATACCAAAGGCGGAAGCTAAGCTAGGAAGAATCAACCCCAAATAAGTATTTCTCAAACCCAGTTGCACTGTCAAAATATACAGGGGAATCATCACGATTTGGAAAGGAATCATAATCGTCGAGACAATGGCGATAAAAATCCAATCTCGTCCCGGAAATGATAATCTTGCCAACGGGTAAGCAGCTAAAGCACAAAATATCAAATTTAAGCTCACAGTCAGTATCGCTACCAAAGTACTGTTAAACAAATACTGCCCAAAAGGTAAGGAATGCCAAACAGAGACAAAGTTCTCTAAAGTTGGTTGACTTGGTAACAACTGTGGTGGCGAGTGAAAGATATTTTCCGTTGGCGATTTCAATGCCGTACTGAGCAGCCAAAACAAGGGGAAGAGCATGAATACTGCGATCGCCCCCAGTAGCCCATAGATCCCTAACCGATGTTGGATTTTGACATTAGCTAGCTGCATTTCTCCAAATTGAACAAGAAATATTACCATGAGCGTAACCCATCTCAAGGCTACGATCAATTCACCGAGCCTTTTACTCTGGTAGTTAACACTCCAGTTTCCGTACATACATTCCACAAGGGCATATCCCAAGGTTCAACGGGTAGCTGAGGTAAATAGGCAAATTCAAACACAATGCCTATAGTTGGCTTTGTTCCCCCGAGTGGGCAACAAAGCCAACGATCATAATATCCCCCTCCATAACCCAAGCGATACCCTTGCTTATCGCAAGCAACACTCGGTACAAGAATTAAATCTACTTCTGTAGGAACTATATTTGGCGCATTAGGATGAGGTTCGATAATACCGTAAGTTCCTCTTTGTACAGAGTCTTGAGGTTTCCAAATATGCCAACAAAGGGAGTTACCAACACAACGAGGAAATCCCCATTGATGAGGAGTATTTGTAAATAAGGGAGTTAAATCGGGTTCTTGGCGGAAGCTGAAATAAGCAAGTATTGTTTTTGCTTGCTCAAATACGGGAAACGATAAAAGGTTTGTGCAGATGCGATCGCTCTTTTCCCTCCACTCTGTTTCCATCATTGATTGACGAGTTTTGAGCAGCGATCGGCGTAGTTCTACTTTATCTGGTTGATGAGTCAACTCATTCACAAATTGATAAAAAAATCTATTTTTTAAACCACAACATGCGTCATAATTATCACATATAGCAGTCCTATTT
>JAQYWP010000789.1 GCA_029379285.1 Rhizonema sp. PD38 | reverse complement strand
TTATATAAGTTTATGATTTTTTCAACCTATTCAGTCAAGGACGGTCATTGGTCGCCTATTCAGGGTAAGCGCATTTTGTCAATAAGAATATATCAGCGTCAATAAAGTGAAAAATATTATCAATAAATAAGCATTATTGATAATATTAAAGGTGATCCCTATACATTCCTGAAGATTTTACAAATCAAAGAGTATTAATCAATGGCAAAGGCAATTCCGGGTTTGAGACTGCTGATAAGCATTTAGGTCAACATCACCACCACTATACTGTTACGCTAGAGTTTGGACTTGATATAATATACGCAAATTCTGATCCTTTTGCAATCACGCGGGTTCACAAAGATGATTTTGATAATGCCTCGCAAAGCCTGAGCCTCCATCTCATCGTACAACGCTTCTCTGCTTCTACTTTGATTTTTGAACACCACATTATTGAAGATATAGCTAGTGAATGGTTGGAGGAGGTGCATATTAAACCGTTGCAAGAATTTTTGTGTAATCAGTTTTTGAAGGAGATCTCTCTGCAAAAAGTAACTTAGTACTACATGGTGGCGCAAATAAGCCACCCATTTGAAAAAGGTAAAAAGCTGACAACATAAGCGTTCTTACTTCTTACTTTTTACTTTTGTCTTGTTGTAGTACATTCAGTGTCTCAGGGTTTCAGTTTCAATCTTCCCATAATTGTGAGGACGCATAGGGAAATAGGTAGAATAAAGAACAGTGAACAAGTGTTTGCTATAACTGCTGCATCGGTATCTCAATCACAAACTCAGTTCCCTGTCCTAAGGTTGAATTACAGATTAACTTACCCTTGTGTTTATCCACGATAATCTGATAGCTAATGGACAACCCCAATCCCGTGCCACTTCCTACAGGTTTAGTAGTAAAAAATGGGTCGAAAATTTTCTCTTGCACCTCAACAGTCATGCCGGAACCGTTGTCAGCAATCCGAATCCTGACAGTATAAGCGTCTGCTACTTCAGTACAAATACGAATAGAGGTAATAAAGGAATCTCTACTCCCTGTTCTCCAATGTTCATTCCTGACTTTCTGTTCAAGGGCATCTATCGCATTACTTAAGATATTCATAAATACTTGATTTAACTGACCGGCGTAACAAGCAATTTCAGGTAGTTGTCCGTATTCTTTTATGACTTCAATTTCAAGGCGATCGCTCTTTGTTTTGAGTCGATGTTGCAAAATCATCAAGGTGTTGTCGATTCCCTCATGAATATCTACAGGCTTCATTTCCGCTTCATCTAAACGGGAGAAGTTGCGTAAGCTCAAAACAATACTCCGGATACGTGAGCTGCCCACATTCATCGAATCTAGAAGTTTTGTTAGATCTGTTACCAAGAAATCTAAGTCAATTTCTTCAGCTTTTTCCTGGATAAGAGGCGAGGAATCAGGGTATTCCTGCTGATAGACTCCGATCAAATCTAGTAAATCTTCGACATAATTATGAGCATGAGTAATATTGCCATGAATAAAGTTGATGGGGTTATTGATTTCATGGGCAATCCCTGCCATCATTTGTCCCAAGCTCGACATTTTTTCACTTTGAATTAATTGGGTTTGTGTACTTTGCAAATCTTTTAGAGCTTGTTGCAAACGTTTATTTTTTTCGTTAATTTCCTGCGTTCTCTGTGTCACTTTCTCCTCAAGAGTATGATTATATTCTTCCAAGCGTTCTTTCGTCTCAGTTAAATTGTTGTAAAGAATAGCATTCTCTAGACATATCGCTGCTTGAGTCATGAGGAGTTTAAGTACTTCTACCCGATCATGTGTAAATGCTCCTGTGGTTAAATTATTTTCTAGATAAAGAATACCAATCAGTTTACTTTGATTAATAATCGGTAAACACAATAGACTTTTAGGTTGTTTTGTGACAATATAGTGATCGTTTGCTGTGAAGGCATCAGTTCTTGCATCATCAATTACAAAGATTTCCTGAGTGCGTTTGACGTAATTGATCAAAGTAACAGGAACATCGCTATTGGATATATAGATGGATGGGAACTCTGTAGAAAGGGTTACAGAACTGGAACTGACTGCGCTGACAGTTAATTTCAAGTAATCGCCTTCCCTCAGAATTAAAGCGCACTTAGAGGCTCCCGCGTTCTCCATTACAACTTCTATTAAAGTAGAAAGCAGTAGCTCAAGCTCGATTTGCCCAGAGAGTGCTTGAGAGGCTTTGATGACGGCTGCCAAATCTAAAGAGTCTGAAATAATTGTATTGGAACTTATAACAACTTGGCGATTGCTAAAATTTGATATGGTTGTGCTATTAGAAGAGATACTTTTCTCTTGAGGATGAATGTTAAATCTTTCTTGCTGAAAAATGTTAGAAAGTATTTGAGGATAGCGTTTTACCAAATCATCAACTTTAGCTTTTGCTCCCCAGCGAACGTAGCCATAATAGGCATCAGTTAGATAAATTTGGGCAATCTTTGGTTTACCCCATTCTAGATAGAATTTAGCTGCAAGTTCATTCGCAAGAGCTTCTTCATTAACGTACTCGTGTTCTTTAGCGAGTGCAATGGCGTGATCATACAATTCTATCGCCTCTATATTATTGCCAAGAACCCGATTTCGCTCAGCTTCAACCAAATAAAATTTATGCAAATAATTCATTGGGGCATGATGCGCCCATTTCTGCATCTTTTCCTGATTGGTATATATCTTTTCTAAGATTTCTTTTTGTTCCGAATCTTCTACTTCTGAATAGACTGCTAGCCTTGCAAGTGAATCGTAGAAATGAAATTGAGGAATAATCATCTTTCCGATTCCACCGTGTAAATACTTTTCTGCTTTAGCAGTATTTTCAATCGCTTGCGGGTAGTCTGCAAAAAGATAACACATATAAATCTTGCAAAGATATAAGTCTAAAAGCGCAATAGCATCATTGCCTTTAATGTGAATTGTTAGCATTTTTTCTTCATCATATGCTTCTCCAATTAAATAGCAAGGATTATCAACATGTCCAAGTAAATTTAAAACAGTTTGCCTATAGATCTCATTCCAGTAAAATATTCTTTTTTGCTTGATTTGTCTAATTGCATTGCTATATGTTCTTATCTCTCGTTCAAGCCTATCTAGTCCCTGAATATGGAATACATGATAAGAGTAACCATAAAGACAATATGCCGCAAATTCTAAATCTCCTGTTTCCTGACAAACAGAGTAAACTTCTAGAAAAGGTTTTAATGTTTCTCTTATATGCTCCTTCCAAGGTCTGATAAATTGATTAAATGTCTCAAGAACCTTTACAGTGACTTCTTTGTTCTGAAACTTAGACAACAGACTTTGAGCCAGTTTACCGAATTGATAACCGGACTCAATGTCTCCTAATACCCCACATAATATAAATCCATAAACAATATATCCAAAGGCAGACAAGGGAGCATTACCATATTTGATCGATAAGTTTATCTGTTGAACGATAACTAGTGGGAACAGTTCAGGAGCAACAGAATAGGCGAAAGTCGTCGTGTTAGACAGGATACGCATCATTGCTAGAGGAAGAGCTTCCGTCATCTCCGGCAGATCAATTAAATCTTCAATACGTCTATTAGCTAGATTTGCGGCAGTTTTCTCAAGTTCACGTTCAACATCTGACTGGCTGGGATTTTCTGGAAACTCTACCCCTAACAACTTCAAAAAAGGTAGTGCAGTATTAACAGCTTCTAATGCTTTGTTCTGCGCCCCATAAGCTTGAATCTTAACTTCATAAACTTTCACTTTGTCCAACACCGTTTTAGCTTGAGCCAATACGACTTGAACAAATTGCTCTGTTTGCTCAAAATCACCAGCCAGGTATGCGACCTCTGCTGCTGTCTCATACAAAGCCAGGGTTAGCTCGTATTTTTTCTCCCAGCAATCATCTGCTAGTAGTTGGGTTCCAATAGTTAAATACTTAAGCGCTGCTGTATAAGCCGTGGATGCTTTAGCTTTACGTCCAGCAATTAAATTCATCCTTGCTAGTTCATCGCGCTCGATTTGATCAGTAAGTAATTCTTGCGCTATATTAAACTGACTAACACTATCAAAAATCCTTTCTTCCTGTTCTTCGACTGAGACATTATTTAACAACAATCTACCAATTCTTAAATGAAATGATTGTTTTTGAGCTTCAGGAATGAGAGCATAAGTAGCCTGTTGTACTCGGTCATGCACAAACTTATATTTTGTTGCTTCATGCTTGATAACTGTTGATACTTGACGGTTTACGGTTAATAGCGAACTATCGACTGTTAATGATGAATTATCACTTTTTGGGAGCAAGTTATAATCTTCTTCAGGTAAAATTAGCCCTTCAACTAACGCTGTCCATAAATCTGCGGCTGTATGTACCATAGATTTTTGATGAGCAATAGCGAGAGCTTGCAAGTCAAATTGGTTGCCAATGCAAGCGGCAATTTTTAAGACTTCTTGAGCGCAGCTTGGTAACTTCTCCAGTTGAAGTATTAAAAACTCTACGACATCATCTGTTATGGATAATGTCTGAACTTTTGTAATATCACACTGCCAGTAAT
>JAQYWP010000788.1 GCA_029379285.1 Rhizonema sp. PD38 | reverse complement strand
TCTCTCTTTCTTTTCTTGGTGTTCTTGGCAACGGACACATTGCTCAACGGGGGGAACCCCCGCACGCAAGTGTCCTCGTCTTGGCGGTTTATTCCAAACGTAAGTTTCACGACTCAATTAGGATCGCTATATTAATTTCTCCTCGCCCTAGCTGAGAGTTGTTCTTCAGGGGGAGAGCCTGGGAAATCGACAACAGAGGGAGGTAGAGAAACTATAATATCAGCACCATTGATCACGGCTCCCAACAGTCCGAGTTCAGCTTCCACCATTTGATCGATCGCTTCGGCAAAAACGTTTTCTTGTGTATAATTTGGTCGCGCTAAGAGTACAATACCGTCGCCGTAGGGTTGGATTAACAAAGCATCATTCGATAAGCTTAGAGGATTAGTATCTAAAATCACAATGTCAAAGCGCTCGCGGGCATCCTCTATCAGCCGTCGCATTTCGCTAGATTCAAGTACAGCAGCCGATTGACGTACGGGGCCTGGACTGGGAATAATGTATAAATTCTCAACATCAGGAACTAAACGGACGCAATCGCTCAAGCTGGCGTAATAACGCAGGGGTTCAACGGTAGCATCAAGATCTGGAGTGACTCTAAGAGATGAAGAATAAGAGGGCGATCGCAAATCTGTTTCAATAATCAAGGTTCTTTTCCCCGCCCGTGCACAAGCTATACCCAAGTTATAAGCAGTCGTTGTCTTTCCTTCAGAACTACTCGTGCTGGCAATCATTACAACCTTGAGGCTTCTAGTACCAATCCGCCGCAAATTACTGCGGAACTTCTCATAAAACTCCAAATACAGAGAGTCTGGTGAAAATATAACAGGCAATGCACCAGGAAACAAATTATCAGCTGGTAGCAAAGGTATTTCGCCAAGTAGTGGGACTTCCCTCTGTTTGAGACTGTTGCGAATATCTTCCTTGGTTTTGAAACTTCCTTCCAGCGAGCCCAAAAGAAATATGACGCCGCCACCAACCAATAAGCCTAGTAAAACACCAACACCTAAAGTTAAAGGTACACCCAAAGGAGGTCGGCCTGCAACAATGACCAGAGGTACTCTCGCAATGCTGAGGCTACTGACAGTTTCTGCTTCTGCTGTCTTAGCATCAGTCAGCTTAGCCTGCATTTGGTCAAAAATCGTTCTTTTGAGGAGAACCTGCTGTTCCAAGCGCGATCTCTGTAGCTGCTTGTTAGGTACTTGAGAATAATCTTGACGCAATCGCGCATCTTCTTTTTCCAAGTCAACGAGTTGTTTTTGCAGTGTTTCTTGCTGGGTTTGCAAAGCTACGAGTTGATTTGCCAACTGCTGGCGTGCGGGATCTAAACTGCTTTGGTTACGGATACCCGTAACGTTACTGGCAAGAGGTGCTGCTTTACCGCCACCACCCACCACCTCAACTGCACGCTGCTGAAGTTGTTGATTAAAAACGTCTAGATTACGCTGTAACTGATCCCTTTCTGGGTATTCAGGTTTTGCACCTCTTTTCTTGAGCAGTGCAATTTGCCCCTCTGTTTGATAAATTTGCGATCGCAAGTTGATCAGAATTGGATCGGCACTCAAAGCCGAAGAAACGTAAGCTTGGTTAGTGCTTAACCCCAGCTTTTCTTGTAAACTGTGTATTTGAGCCGTAATCCCCGTTAAAGTCAGTCTAATTTGCCGTTGTGCAACTTCGCTTGTAGTGACTGCGTTCAATAAACTGCCGTTCTCTGCCGCCAATATTGCCGGTCTTTCTTTGCGATCATAGTGTTCCAGTGCCTGCTCTGCTTTTTCCAATTCATGCTTAACTTGTGGTAAGCGATCATTAATTTTTTGAATAATTAACTTCAATCTCTTAGTATTAATATCAGCGCTTAGCTTTTGCATTGCTAGCATCAGTTCTTGCAATGTTTCTCTTGCTCGCTTGCTATCTTTATCTTGATATTTTATTTGAATAAGTGTGGATGCAGGTGATGAGTCGCCACCCGTACCAGCCTTTGCTTTTTGAGGCAGTTCGATCACCAGATTTTGATTGAGCTTTTCTGGGTTAATATTTTCTTTTGCTGCTACAGGCTCAATAATTGACTCCGAGCGCAAGATGTCCTCACTCAGTTCTTGCCCTTCCTGCTGAATTTGAGTCCCGGTTAAAGAAAAAGAGACTGGGGGACGAGAATAGCTCAATGCACCACTTGCTACGTAGCTTGGAGATTCTGGTTGCACAGCCACCACCGTTGAACCGATTACAACTAAACCAAAACCAGCTAATCCAATCCACTTATATTTATCGAATGCAATAAGATAGCGTTTAACAATCGGTGGGGTCATGGTAGTACACTTAGGCGAGCAGAGATAAGAATATTTCTGAAATAACCTACATTGAAAAACTTCGACGTGATTACTTTTACATTTTACCTTTGATTTCTCAAGAAAATTATGGTAAACAAATTAGATTCATTAAGCTTTTAGTAGTTATTAGACCCACCTAAGAATTGAAAGAAACGGATAAAGCTTTGAATATCAAAAAAGGGTCGAGTAATAGTACTGATAGCATTAGTGATTTTACCAATAAGGTTCCGATTAACAACGATAACATCATTATCTTGAAGTGCCACGTTTTGAGCTAAATCTCCTTTCAACGCCTTGCTCGCATCAATTCTTTGGGTAACGGCTCTACCTCGTTCTGCATCGAAGCGAACCAGACCAATTTCGTGAAGGTTGCTAGTATCAAGAGTGATGCCTGATAACGCGTCGATTATATTACTACCATTTGGCAAAGGTATAGTTGTCAAACCCCCTCCAGGGTAGTTTAAAATCCGAATTCTAATCTGAGGTACAGCCAAGGTGGAGCGAGCTACTAAATTGCGGTCATAATTATCATCAGTAGCAATTTCACGACGCGGTACAATGATCGCATCACCATCTTGTAAGCGGAAAGTCCCTTGTCCGGTGCCGTTTAGTAATGGAGTATATAAATCAATATTTTGTGACACGACAGAACCATCAATCAACTTCCGACGCACTTGCACTTGCCGAAGATCTGCTCTGGTCATCGTACCACCTGCTAATAGCAACGCATCTGAAACACGAGGCGTGATTGGATTAACAGGATAAATCCCCGGTCGGGGCACTTCCCCACTAATCGAAACTTGAATTGGTCGTTGTCCTACCAATGATACTGCTACATTCGGCTTCACAAAAATTCGACTTAATGCCAAGCGAATTTTTTCTTGCGCTTCGTCCAATGTCAAGCCTTGTACAGACAACGTTCCTACTTGCGGCAATAAAATAGTCCCTTCAGGACCAATAGGAGCTTGAAAACTCAATTCCGGACGCAGCGCTGTTAGTGATAATGTCACAAGTGGATCGGCGACAAAGCGATTCAAGCCCAAACGAATTTTATTTTGTGCCTGCTGTAATGTTAAACCTTGGAGTTTTACAGTTCCCAATAGAGGCACCACAATGTTTCCTTCTGGATTGATCGAGGCTTGAAAACTCAAATCTGGAAACCGCTGAACTACTACGGAAATACCATCTCCAGGCCCGAGAATATAACTACCGGGAGGACGCTGAACTGATACACCTAGGACATCTCCAATCCCTAAGATGTAGCGGCTAAATTGTGGTGACGTTCCATCACTCACACCACTAGGTGTAACTTCCGTAGCTGGTGGAGGCACAGGAGGTTGTGGTGAGAATTGTCTGAGTGGTGGTTGTTTTGGAAAAAGTTGTGGTGACAATTGTCCCGGTGGGACAGCATTTGGCAGTGGTGATTGTTGTGGGAATGGCAATGGCTGCTGAGCAACAACAGGTTGGAGAGATATGACTAATAATTGAAGGTTGACGAAACACAGGGCGCTAAAAGCACGCATAATACATTGGGAATTAAGTAGATGTGGTGACGCTTTCACTGAGAAAGAGTTGGGTTGAATGGTTATTTTACTGTGGAAATAGGCAAAAAGCACAGCTACTCCCTTGCCTCTATACATGAATACCTAACTTATACCAATTCCTTAAAACTTTGCTACACATCAAATATCCTGCAAGGCCGAACAGCGGTACCCTACACAGAACGCCGCTACGATTGTGGTAATTTCTCTAGGACTTGCGCGTTTGAATATTGTCATAAAACAAGAATTCTCAATAATCACGTGAAATGAGTATTTTAGAGTGCAGTCATCAATCATTATTGAGAATCAAAGTTTTGCGATAAAGCAAAGCACTATCCCAAAACCTTAAACCTCACTACAGACAATCCCTCACGTCCCTATCAGATAGTCAGTGCGATGCCTTTGGCAACGGCTTAAGCCGTATCGCCAACCAATCGTCGCCAAATTACAGTCACTTTGATCTACGGGCACATTTGCCGTTATCCTGACGTAGACTCTATACCAGACATAGAAACAGTTTCGAGGAACTGACGACTAAACGAATTTCTTAGTGATTGCCACGAAGAAAACTCCTAACCAGCGCTAGCCGAATAAGAGTTTTTTCGTCAAATCTTATCATTTCAGGACTTACGCATTGACAAATTAGACAAAAAGTGCAGTAGTGAAAAGAAGAAAA
>JAQYWP010000787.1 GCA_029379285.1 Rhizonema sp. PD38 | reverse complement strand
AAATAGACTCTTCAGAGAGCAGATGATGAAAGTAGCGCTGATGTTAAATGGTAGGTTTTATGAATGACTAGTTATGCAATGATGCTGTGGAATATTGCAGTTGACAAAAAGTCCATGTTTTAGTGAGCTTAAAGATAAGGATAAAAGAGTATTAGGAGTACAACGACTATGCGTCCTACCGTTTGGAACCCAGCGATAGAACTGTCAACTCAAGAAGAAAAAGTGGTAAAACGGATACGAAAAGCGAAATTATTTGTATTTTTGAGGCAAATACGCCACGAATTATTTGACTTGGAATTTCAAACGGAACTAGCAACAGTTTTTAAAGACAGTAACGTCGGGCTATGCCCAGTACCACCGGCACAACTAGCATTAGCAATCATTCTGCAAGCGTATACAGGGGTTTCAGATGATGAGGCTATTGAAGCGATTGAAATGGATAAACGCTGGCAACTAGTTTTAGATTGTATAGATTGCGAACAATCGCCGTTTGGGAAGGGAACACTTGTCAGATTTCGGGCCTCATTAATGTCAAAGTCATTTGACCGAAGACTTGTAGAAAAAACGATTGAGATGGCGCAAAAATACAAAGGGTATAATGAGCGCTCTTTAAAAGTTGCACTTGATTCTAGCCCGTTATGGGGAGCAGCAAGGGTTGAAGATACATACAATTTATTAGGTCATGCATTAAGGAAAGCACTAGAAGTGATCGCTCATAGTTGTCAACAAGATGTAACAACAGTAGGTGTGAATACGGGGACAGAAATTGTTACCCAAACAAGTTTAAAAGCTGCCTTAGATTTAGATTGGGATGACCCAGTAGAACGAAAGAAAGCACTGTCTACAGTATTAGAAGCATTAAACTCAGTTGAGTCATGGATAGAACAAAAAAAAGAGTTGGATGACAAAACAGTGACTCAGGCGAAAAATCACATCCAAGATGCTAGACTAATTGAAGCACAGGATGTTGAGGAGGCATCGGATGGTTCCCCAAAGCTCCGTAAAGGCGTTGCCAAAGATCGGCGGATTTCAATTGAGGATGAGGATATGCGCCATGGACGTAAAGCTCGCCGGGGGGAGTATCCCCCCGGCAGACTTTACGTAAAAGCCGGAGTCAAAAATTCGATGGTTATAAACGTCATGTTCTCAAAGACTTAGAATTGCAAATGATCCGAGCTGTTGGTGTGACCAGAGCCAATGAATCAGAAGCATCTGTAACTAGAGATATTGAGTCTGATTTAAATGCCCAGCAGTTGAGGATTGAAGACATTGAAGAATTACACATTGACCGAGCATATTTAGTTAGTAACTGGGTCAAAGAACGAAGCTCTAGTATGACTATTATTTGTAAAGCATGGAAAGTTAAAAACGGAAAATTTTTTGAGAAAACTGCTTTTATGCTTGATTGGGAAAACTATTTAATCCGTTGTCCCAATGGAGTCAGTTTACCATTTTCTGAAGGGTCTGTTGTTCACTTTCCTAAACACGAATGTGAAGCTTGCCCTTTACGCTTTCAATGCACAGAAAGTAAAAATGGTCGTAGCATCTCTATCCATCCAGATGAGTCTTTACTTGTAGAACTCCGTGAACGTCAAACAACTGAAAGTGGACGTGCAAGACTTCGCGAGCGTGTGAGTGTTGAACACGCTTTAGCTCATATTGGTCAATGGCAGGGCGATCAAGCTCGCTATATTGGTTTACGTAAGAATCTTTTTGACCTTCGACGTATGGCAGCTGTTCATAATCTTCACGTTCTCGCTCGTATGTCCCTCGACAACGCACTCTGTTCTAATGTTGCATAAACCTCGTCTACTTAAATAGGGTTTGAACTCTAGAAAATCCCCATCAATGTATTAGTTTGATACGGATTTTTGGCAACTCATTAGGAAAACATTACTTTCTAAATTTTTGTATAAGTCTAATGAAGAACTAGTTTTTTAACAAAAGCATTTATTCTTTTATTGCTCGCCGCTCGGAGTGTCGTTGCGGCTCTAATAACATGGCTTGCACTTTTCTATTTTTTTTCATCGTCTTGATATATTAATTTTTTTTTTAGGATTGAAGTTTCCAGATTTTTCATGATAATGGTTGGGCAATTTTAGACAATCTGGATATGTCTACTAGCCATAATGCCACCAGAAAATTGATGTCATTTCATAACTTAGTATCAAGTTCAATCCCTTAATTAACGCGATAAAAACCGCACGTAAGAAGGTAATGCGATCGCTGATATTTTTGCTTTGTCTGAGTTTGACCCAAAGAGTGCAAGATACAAGTCTATCGATCTTGATTGCAATAAACAAGCACTGGAAATGCTTGACTCTCAATGCTATCAAATCAATACCTTTGCTGTATCTAAGTTGCCGCTTGTGCCATACACATTCTGCCTGATTTGTCAATATCTTCTACTGGACCGGCGCTCTAGTAAACATCGGTTATTTTTAGGTCAAGTCAAAGTTGATGAGAAAAGTAATGAAATTACAGCGATACCAGCTTTGTTGTCACTTCTAGATATCTCTGGATGTATCATCACAATTGACGCAATGGGCACTCAACATGAAATTGCTCGTCTCATTCACAAAAAAGGTGCAGATTATATATTGGCACTCAAAGCCAATCATCCAACATTATTTGAAAATGTAAAACAATGGTTTGAGAATGCTGCCGAAAGTAATTTTGATGGTATTGAGTTCAGTTATGACGTTCGAGTAGAATCAGCACACCATCGAAAAGAAAAGCGACAGATTTGGGCTGTTTCAATTGAACAAATGGGCGGTTTATATAAACAATCTCAATGGTCTGGATTACAGACTATTGTCAAAGTTGTTCGTACTCGTCACTTATGGAATAAGACAACTCAAGAAGTAATGTTTTACTTGAGTTCATTGCCTGCCGATGCCCAAAAAATAGGGCTTGCGATTCGACAGCATTGGTCAATTGAAAATCAACTTCATTGGGTTTTAGATCAAGCTTTAATGAGGATGCTTGTCGCATCCGTAAAGATAACTCTCCAGAGAATTTTGCTCTACTCAAGCGATGGAGTATAAATTTTCTCAATCAAGAAACTAATTATAAACGTAGTATTCGTCAAAAAGCAAAGCGAGCCAGCATGAATGAAGAGTATATGCTGAAAGTTTTACAAGCTTCGATTCCTCTACACTCTAACTCATCTCAGCTATAAATTTTCTTGCGTTTACCCTGCTATCAAACTGGTCAAACTATTTATCAGATTAAGCATAAATTGCTTTCTAATTATTTAATTCAGCAACTAAAACGCCCAGATATTCGTATGTGCTTGGATTGATTTAAATTGCTACGTGGCATGACTGCACCCTGCTTGCCATTTGTGCCAGTTGCGTAAGTCCTGCCCAATTCAGAAGATGTTGAAGTAGTAGTGTCGCTACAGCTTTGCACAGTTGAGCGATCGCACGAATATAAGATTCGCGAAATGTATTGTCTTCCCAAGTGGTTGTATAGTATGTGCATTATCTTTCTTCAGAAACTAAGACGATACGATAACGAGGTTTACCAGCCAAAACTATGTCGATTGCCTCATTGATTTGGCTTATGGGCATGGTTTGAACCGTTGGTTTAATTTGATTAATCGCTGCAAAATCTAACATTTCTTGCATGAGCCTGCGACCACCGACAATACTTCCAACTACAGATTTTTGTCCAAATATTAAAGGGATTAAAGGTACATTGATGCTAGAGACGGGAATACCGAGAAAGCATAAAATGCCACTGTTAGCCAATAAATTAAAAGCTAAATCCCAATCCAATTCAGCCGAAGAGGTAATCAGAAGTAAATCAAGAGAGCCAGTTAAATCTTTTTTCGCTTCAACACTTTCCCACTTATAAAAATGGTGCGCTCCAAATTCCTTAGCTTCAGTTGCTTTGTCTGCAGAAGAAGATAATACTATAACTTCAGCCCCCATCGCCCTAGCAAACTTAATCGCTAAATGTCCTAAACCACCAATACCAACAATACCTACTTTCATCCCTGGATATTTGATGTAAGTACGTAGAGGAGCGTAAACGGTAATACCCGCACATAGGAGGGGAGCAGCACTGGCTGAATCTAAAGCATCGGGAATTCTATAGGCAAAATCGGCTCCTGAGCGCACGCGGTCGGCAAATCCACCATGATTACCCACAATTAACCCTTTATACCCTTGTTTGCAGATATTTTCTTCTCCTTGTAAGCAGTGATAACAAACTCGGCAAGAATTGCGAATCCAACCCAAACCAACGCGATCTCCCTTTTGAAAATTAGTTACATTTTCTCCTACTTCTGTAACTAATCCAACTACTTCATGACCCGCTACTAAGGGAAATTTACTAATTTTCCAGTCATTATCTCGCATGTGAATATCGGTGTGGCAAAGACCATTATGAGTGACCTGAATTTCAATTTCACTATCTTTTAAAGGAGTGGGTTCATATTGCCATATTTGAAATTTTTCTTTGGCTTGCAAAGCTGCATAAGCTGTAAATGTAGTCATTGTTATACCTCGACAAAGTATTAAATCTAAGAGATGCAGTAGAATTATATCTCGT
>JAQYWP010000786.1 GCA_029379285.1 Rhizonema sp. PD38 | reverse complement strand
TCTATTTAAATAGCAGAATTTTCTCTAATTTTCTTTCAAAATGAGAATTGCTGGATTCAATACCTCTAGATTCTGTACTCCTATCAGTTGAATTGGGCGGAGGGTATCAAGCTGTCGCTCTTTAAGAATCGACAATTCAGAAAGTACTGTAGCTGCTTTTCCGCTTTCTGTTGCCGATTTGACCATTGCGGCGCTTTTCATCTCGGCAACCACATCTAACGCTGATGGTTCAACGCCCAACTGTTTTAGCACTTGCTCAAATCGTTGACGAGTGCCTGAACCAGGTTCGCGTAAAATCCAGGCTGTATTTAAGATCTCTGCCATGGCAACGCTGCCTTGCGTAAACCAGGGATGAGACTGACCCACTATAATTCGTAGGTGATGGCTACCGACGGTTCGTCCTGACAAAAGTGGTAAGATTGAAGCATCGACTTGTCCTTCCACTAGCCCTAGGTCAAAAAATCCAGCTACGACTCCGGCACTTACGTCATGAGTATTACTGAGAGTGCAATCAACTCGAATACCCGGATAATGTTGCTGAAATTGACTGATAAATTTGGGAAGCCAGTAATTGCCAATAGTTTGGCTAGCTCCGATTTTCAATTCACCTTGCTGTAAGTTGTTGAATTCAAGAAGCTGACGCTCAGCTGTTTCAACTTCTGCTATAATTCTCTGCGCTTGTGTTTGCAGCACTTTACCTGCATCAGTCAGTTCAACGCGGCGACCAATTCGGTGAAATAGTTTGACTTTGTAGTGTCTCTCTAAGCTTTGAATAGCAGTGCTAACAGAGGCTTGCGTTAGATAGAGTTCATCGGCTGCACGCGTGAAGTGTAAGCACTGTGCAACTGCCAAAAAGATTTGTAGTTGATCGACAGTCATCTTTGCCATCAGAATTTAAAGCAATAAGAGCGATGTTCTTTGAAATCAGAATATTAAAGCTTCATTTTCTAATGTTTTCGACTATAGCAATAGTCAGAATTGCTCCGCAGTTGCTGAGGTCTTGAGCCAGCGTTGGCAATGCTGGTTTAACACTAGTTGTACCTAAAACCGTTATCAATGTTACACCAATAATAATCTTCATAAATAGTACAGCGCGATCGCACTCGTAAAACTGACAGTATTATATTGAGGAGAAAATAGTACCGACTAAGCCTAGTGCCACAATTAATCCCAGCGCAACAGCCAACCGAATGGTGAGTCGGGGCTCACGAGCGATTTTTGCAACCAACGGCAGGTTCACTAATGCACTTGCAACAGAAGCCAGCACCGCACCAGTCCCTGCCACTTTTACAGGGAGTATACCGTGAGCCGCTAGTGTCGCCGCAGAAGCGACCGCGCTGGCGCTAGAAATCAAGCCTCCAAGAATACTGATGGCGTAAAAACCAAATTGACCCAGCATCTTCTGCGCCAGTACCGCACTAATTTGCAAGGCCAGAAAAATCAGTCCGAACTTCAACGCTGATTGGAGCGAGAAAGGTGATTCAAAATTCAGCGCGGTCGGATTTTCCTCTGATTGGTTGCTACTAGAAACTTTGTCAAGCCAACGCTTTGAGAATTTAGCCTGAGATAAAAGCTGGACAAAAATCAACCCTACGATCCCCATGAGCATGAGAGCTAGTGCTGGTGCCGATGATTTAAAAGCTAGTGGGGACAGGATAGTCAATAGCACAGCGTTGCGAACTACCATAGCTGCCGTAGCTAGAATGATGCCTTGATATGCCACCTCACAAAGACGCCCCTGAGTTTCATACACCCGCTTGGCTAGCTCGACGACAGCAACACTGCTGTTGAGCAAACCACCTAAAAAGCCCGCCACCTGTATGCCCCGAGTTCCGTAAATCTTCCACAGTATGTAGTTAACGAAACCTATGCCAGCTACCAAAATCACAGTTAGCCAAGCTTCACGCGGTTGCACCAATTTCCACGGGTCGAAGCTCCCCTTTGGCAAAGCCGGATAAATGACAAACGATAACATCGCCAGCATAATTGCTGACCGGAGTTCGGTGGCGCTCAGACCAAGGCTAAAACCTTTAAGGCTTTCTTTCCAAGAGAGTAACGCCGCACTCATCACTGCCACAGCTACAGGAGTCACGGTATGACCCTGTCCACACAACACTCCAGCAAATCCGGTTACCAGCATGGCAACAGATGTGGTCAACTCAGTGCCCTTGTTAGCACGCAAAGTTTTAAGGTTCAAGAAAACAATAGGGAGACCCAGTAAGGCAATACTTAATAAGGCGTAATTTTCATTTAGTATTCCGCCTAAGCTACCCAAGAGCGACACAAAACCGAAGGTTCTCACTCCAGCCTGCTTCTGTCGCCACTCCCGCTCTAAACCGACAAACAGTCCAATGACCAACGCCAACCCCAAGCGCTTAATACTATACGTGTGTAGCGTCCCGGAAAAAATTGACGGGAATGACCAAGATTGAGTCGAGGTATCTGTTGCGGCACTAAGTATGAGTGAGACAGACTCTAAAATCATGGGGATGCACCGAGGAATGGAACTACGGTAGAGACTTAATCGCTAAAGACTTGCACCAAAGAGGATTTTTGTGAAAGGTGAGCCTCACCTCCTCTTGGTTCGCTTTAACTTTAGCCAACAGAAGATTATTCGCTTAGTTTACAACAAATTAAGAATAAGTTAAGAAAAGATTAAGTACTAATCTGATACTGATTGCTTGAATCTCCACGGGTCAACTACTGACACTGACACGCAGGAAACGAAGTGAACCATTTGACTTGTGAATGTTTTGGTGCTTGTTTACGCATTACTGATGATGGTTCGATAGCGTAAACAGAAAATCTTTGGTTGGCTAGGGCTTAAGTGTAACCACCAGTCCCAGCCCCAATATCAGCAAGAATACTACCTTGTGGTAAATTGAGTAAGTTGATTATCGTCTTGACAATCCGAGGATCTGGAATACGAGTTTTCGTATATTGTTTACCGATTGAATCGTAGATAGCCATTGATAAAAGCTTTATATTTAAATTATTGGCTCGCTGTGAGCTGTAGGGGGCTCACGCTCGCTCTCACGGCGACTGGCTTTCATACTTTGCCGACAGTCAAGTCACGCACCTGCCCGCGCCAAGAATGAGTAGAGTTTGCGGAAGCCCTAGCTTACATGTATTTACAGGTGCTGAAGGTGGAAGGTAGTGTTCTAGATGAGTTGCTAAGGCACTTACCAGTAATAAAATGTTCCAACGAGCGTGATAGATCAAAGGGCACGGTAGATTATTCGTGGTACTGATGATGGCACTGCGGATACCATTTAACCCGGTAGAACCTCGCAAAAGGTTACTTATTTCCTTGCCAAACTATTTCCTTGACATTAACTTGTTTCGGCACAAGTTTGATTTTGTAGAAGGCATCGGCAACTTCTTGCTGTTTGGCAATCACTTCATTGGTCATCGGAAGTACATCATAATCGCGCCGTTTTTCCGCTACCTCCAAACGTCAGCATTAATTTTCAATGCAGGCGAGAGAAATTTAGCAACTTCAGTAGGAGTACTCTTTGCCCAGTCACTGACTTTCTTTAGCTCATCCAAAACTGTTTTTAAAGTATCAGGATGGGCTTCGGCAAAAGACTTGGCAGCGAGATAATAACCACGATTTGCAGCTAGTCCAGTCCCATCTGTTAAAGTACGTGCATCTGTTGCTTTCTGTGCAGCAGCTAAATACGGGTCCCAAATTGCCCACGCGTCAACGTTTTTTCCCTCAAAGGCAGCACGGGCATCAGAAGGCTGGAGAGAAGCTACTTTGATATCACTATACTGTAGTCCTGCTTTTTCCAGTGCTTTTACTACCAAATAATTAGTATTTGAGCCTTTCACAAAAGTAACTTTTTTGCCTTTGAGATCAGCCACCGTTTTAATAGGTGAGTTTTTGGGAACAAGAATGGCTTCACCCTTGGGGCTCCAAGGATCGTAAGCAACATAAACCAAAGGAGTGCCTGCGGCTTGGGCAAATATGGGTGGTGATTCTCCGGTATAACCGAAGTTAATACTTCCAGCGCTTATAGCTTCTAACATTGGGGGACCAGATGGAAATTCAGTCCAAGTTACAGAAGTACCGGAGGCAGCCAAAGCTTTTTCCAAGTTTCCTTTTGCCTTCGTCACACTCAAGATTGTTCCCGCTTTCTGAAAGCCAACACGAATCACAGTGCCGCTAGCTGCTGAACTCTGATTGGATGCCGATGCTGTCTTCTGCTTTATTGTTCCTTGATCGCTGGTGTTTGAAGAACAAGCAGAGACAGCCAGAATTAAGCCAAGTCCCACTGCAAACATTAGACCAAAAATACGGATTCTTCGCTGCTTAAATCTTTGGAGAAAGCCAAGCAAAGTACCCAATAGTCCAGACACAGAAATTTTAGTCAACATAAATACTCTAATTGTCAGGATAAACACATATCAAAGCCCAAACATTAGGTAATTCAATAAGATTACCGTAAATTTTATTTGTAAAAATATTACATAACAGTAAATAAGTAATTGAACTGAGAGCAACAGACAATAGCAACTATGCGATGCCCTTGGCAACGGCTTAAGCCGTATCGTCTTGGTC
>JAQYWP010000089.1 GCA_029379285.1 Rhizonema sp. PD38 | reverse complement strand
ACATTTTGGCAGTTTTTGACCCCTCTTTTTTCAATCTTGGTGAGAAATCCGGGAATAGTGGTTTTCAAGTTGCCATAGCCGTCAATATAGGCAATACAGTTCGGTGGCACGTCGGGTATATCTGAAGAGGAAAGTTTCTCGGTTAACGCATCGGGTAACCCCAAAGCGATAGCTGCTGCGGCTTGTGGAAAAAGATCACGAGAACGAAACTGTGAACCTTGAGCCTCAACCGCAGCCCAACGCAACTCAGAAGCTGTATCGCGCACGAAAGAAAAGGTATGACCGGCATTAACACCAATAACGCGAACACCTGTAGGTAATAGTGCGAAAGCAAGACGTTCACCAGCATTACTGACACGTGCCTGTTCATCATCGAAGCGAGGCGCGACATTGTGATAGATAATCGTTCCTGCGGGGGAATTGTTTAAGCCTAACTGTGCAACACAGAATCCCGCCGCAAGTGTAGAAAAAGCAGGTACGGGTGTGAGTATTGGCTCAGCATCTGGTAAATATAACTTGATGCGCTGCACAACTTCAGCAAATGCGAGATCGCCTTGCCCGTAATCAGCGATAATGTGAACTAGCATGTAATTCTTCCGTTGACTCCAAGAACATTGTACACATCAGATACATGGCTATCACCTGAGTGTGGAAGTAATGTATTACACATAGTGCATCATTGATTGTTAACGTTTAGCTATTACCAATTAGCTATGAAAGGAATTTAGAAACTTGTGGACTTAATCTTCTCTTGAAGTTTGCAGTTGTAGATAAACAAACATAAGTGTTACTACTAACAATGCATTGATTGGTCCTTCAGGTTGAAACAGCCAGCGAAATCCCAAACCAGCAGCGACAAGTGAGGTAATTGAAGGAAGGAAGTAAGCAGTTCGCAGGAATCCCTGTAAGGCAAAGCTGCGGTTTAATAGTACCGCTAGTCCTAGAGGGATAATGAGACTGGGAATGACTGTGGCAAGGGTAAAATAAACGGTATTACCAATCACTTGCCGGAAATCAGGGTCGATGAGTAAGCGCCAGTAATTTTTGAAGCCAATCCAGTAAGTCCCTTTTAAGGTGAAGCTACCAGCAGTAAAGCTGAGGTAAAACAAATAGGCAATAGGTCCAATTATAAAGAGTAAGAGCAAAATCAATGCTGGAGTCAGAAAAATCCAGGCAGCAACTGTGTCATTATCCAACCACGACTTAAAATGTATTTTTGATGACATATTCATCTTTACTATTATGGTGCTTCGCCCTGATTCTACCCCTAGCCTCGTTTCTCCCGACACTCGCTATCGCACAAAATGTGCTACAGACACACCCTTGAAATTGGGAATCTTAGCTTCGGGAAATGGCAGCAATTTTGAGGCGATCGCCCAAGCAATCAAAGCTGGGCAATTAGCAGCACAAATTCAAGTATTAATTTACAATCATCCAGAGGCTAAAGCAGCAGTATGCGCTTCTCACTGGGGTATCCCAGCAGTGTTGTTAAATCACCGTGACTACAAAAGTCGTGAAGATTTCGATGGGCAAATTGTACAAACTTTGCAACAGTATAATGTTGAATGGGTAATTATGGCAGGTTGGATGCGACTAGTCACATCTGTTTTGATCGATGCTTTTACGAACAAAATTATCAATATTCATCCTAGTTTGCTACCTAGTTTCAAGGGTATGCGTGCTGTAGAACAAGCCCTCGCTGCTGGAGTGAAAATTACTGGCTGTACAGTACATTTAGTTTGTTTGGAAATGGACGCTGGTCCAATTTTAATGCAAGCTGCGGTACCAGTGCTACCAGATGATACACCAGAAACACTCCACGCCAGAATTCAAATACAGGAACATCAGATTTTACCTGCTGCGTTAGCCGAAGGCTTTGGCGGAGCCATCGCCTTCGCAGAGCAGAGACAAAAATATATGACAATTATACCAATCTAATGTGAAGCTCTATTCTATGCAGCTTCACATTAAATTGGTATTAGAACAAAAACAACTTGATTTAGGCGCTAACAGTCTTAGTGATGTAATTGAGCGTATGGCACGGGAAAAGTGGAACAAAAAGTAAAATATGGGGAATTTTGTCCATAAATTAACTGACAGCTTCCAACCCGCACAACTTGCCCTTGAGGAATTATCTGGTTTCCAATTTGGGTTTCGACTTTGGTGTATCGTTCTAAGTAAGTAATGGAGGGATGATAACGCAGTACTTCCTCAATTGCCAATCTCCTTGTATAAAAAATTGCTCCTTGAACTGAGTCATCCGCTTTCTTTATGCATCTCTTACAGCATCAACTTTGACAAACAGGTGTCTCGGTCCCCGTAATGAGGCACCTTGCCGATATTCAGGCACGTCCTGAACAAGACGTGGGGACTGGAGTCGCTGAGCCAGCGCCCTGAAAGCCAATTCAGCCTCAAGCCTGGCTATGGGTGCGCCAATGCACGAGTGTAAACTGCCGCCAAAACCGAAGTGTTGGTTATTCTCACGATCGGGGTCAAATCGATCAGGGTCATTAAACTGGAGTGGATCTCGGTTGCCAGAGGCCAACATAAGTACTAGCGGAACGCCCTTAGGAATGACAGTACCAGCGATCTCAATATCTGCCAGCGTTGTGCGGGTACGGAATTGCACAGGTGGCTCGAAACGGAGTACTTCTTGGACAAATCTTGGCGCTAGATCTGGGTCTTGCTGTAGCCGTTCTAAATGCTCAGGGTAGCGAAGCAACGTCAACATCCCATTCGTAATCAAATTCACGGTTGTTTCATGACCCGCGATTAGCAGCATAATAGATATGGCAACCAACTCTTGTTCATTGATTCGCCCCGCTTTCAGATCGCCGTTGGCCATGATCGCTGACAGTAGATCCTTACCAGGATGTTGGCGAAGGTTCTGAATATGCTTGTGCATATAGTCGCCCACTTGCTTTTGAGCCTCTCTCTTTTTACGTTTGTTTTCCCCGGCCTTATCGGGGTCAACCGAGGCGGCGAATATAGTTGACTGCTCATGAAAGAATTGTTGATCCTCAAACGGGACTCCCAGGATTTTGCAAATAATCGTGACTGGCAAAGGGTAAGCAAAGTCATCGACGATATCTATTTGATCGCGTTCGCGGGATTTGTCAAGCTCATGTTTCACCAGTTCCTCTACCCCCGAACGTATACCATAAATGCGCTCCGCCGTAAATTGGTTTACCACAATGCTACGCAAGCGATCATGCTCAGGAGGATCGAAAGTGCCGAACGATCGGAGCTCCTCTTGGCTTGAGTGCTCATTGCATGTAGACACCTCTGAACCACTTTTAGAGGGAAGGTTCTTTTCTTCATCTGAGCTAATCCGTGGGTCGAACAGTAGTGATCGAATCTCTGCGTGGGTACTGACAACATAAGTGCCATCATCCTGTACGGACACAGGCGTTTCCCTGAGTTGGGCATAAAGGGGATAGGGATTGTGTCGGTTTTCAAACTTGAGAACCTGAGCGAATAGATTTCCGTTATTCCTTTGACCTGGACATCTTAACATGTATTTTTTTTCCTAATTATCAACAGTAAACAACTAAAACCCTTATTCTTACGTTGAAACTGGCTAGGATTCGAAGTTAGCGTAGACGCTCTTAGTACATCAAGCGCAAAAAAGGGTCGGAAATCAAAATTGCGATCGCACTAGACACTGTTCATTCCAAAAGTTAATTCCGTACCTGATTTATGGTGATGTGTACTTAGCGGCAAGCCTGTGGCATCGCCGACTTAAGTCCAGTTGTAGAGCGATGTTGGCATTTTAGGGATTGTGTCGGTTTTCAAACTTGAGAACCTGAGCGAATAGATTTCCGTTATTCATTTGACCTGCTCCAAGTCTGTCTAAGTAATACTGGCAATGGATGAATTCTTTTCCTCCGTCTGATGAGATGAAGCAAATTCCGGAGCGATGGGCGAGCAATCCAATTGCTCGAGCGCTCCCTGCATCGGCGGAAACGGTTTGTTGATCTCTTTTCTATAGGCAGGCAACCACCGAGCTGAGTTAAAGCTGACGACGGCAATTGTACGTCCTGCTTCTCCATAGGCAGCAATAAACTTGCGCTCCTTGGCTGAGCCTTGGGTGAAGACAAGCTGATCGGCAGTTTCTGGAAGCCCAATCAGCTTAATGTTCACACCGAACTGGCTCGACCAGAAATCTGGCAGATGATCGTGAACGCGCATCGTCTCAGTAGTCTTGGCAACCATATTGTAAGCTGCGGTCTGCGCTTGAACAACGGCATTTCCCCAGTGTTCGATCGCGATGACGCGATTGTCATAAAGTGGGTGAGGCCACTGAGCTACGTCTCCAGCGACAAAAATGCCCTCGACGACTGCACCGGACGGATCGAGAACTCGGCAGAATTGGTCACAGCGCACCCCACGCTGATCGACAGCTATACCCGACTGTTGCAACCACTCGACGTTGCGGACGGCACCGAGGGCAACGACTACTAAATCAGTGTCGATGACAGCACCATCTGATAAATGAACACGCTGAACCTGTTCTTGGGAATTGCCTTCGATTTTGGAGACGGAAACACCGAGTCGTAGATCGACACCAGCAGAGCGTTGCATCTGTGCCACGATATCGCCGATCGCTTTACCGAGGGCATGGACAAGTAGTGCTCCTCGCTGTATGAGCGTTACAGGTAAACCCAGTTCGCAGCAGCCGGAAGCAACCTCACACCCAATGAAGCCGCCGCCAATAATCAGGACACGCTGAGGCTTTGCCGCTAGCTTTGCTCGCAGGTTAACTGCATCTTCAAAGTTGCGGATGATAAACACCCCATCAAGGGCAGCTTCTGAAGGGTTTGACCAAGGTCGTGCGCGTGTGCCGGTTGTGATTAAGAGTTGATCGAAGGGGAGGCGATCGCCGTTTGCGAGTTCTACAGTTCTATTTTTGATGTCAAGATCTGTCGCCGCCACACCCAAATGCCACTCAGCATTCAATTGATAGGGGTTTGGCAGGGCAGGTAGGCTATCAGGGATTGCCCCCGTGAGTAAGTGCTTTGAGAGCGGTGGGCGGTCATAGGGTGCATTCTTCTCGTCGCCTACAAGGAGCAATTTCCCTTGAAAACCCGCAGAGCGTAATGCCTCAGCCCCTCGCAACCCTGCCAGAGAAGCACCAACAATCACAATTCGTTCTTCAGTCATTTTCGGTCTCCTGCCGATCATCCATTTCCACGGTAATTGCTCGCACTGGACACGATTGTGCAGCTCGCTCGATATCACCACGCAGTCGTTTATCGGGTGCATAATCGTAAACGAGAATTTCTGGACCTTTTAGTTTGAAACTATCAGGTGCTTCATAGCAGCATTGTCCGTACCCTTGACATATGTTCAAGTCAACAACTACTTTCACTTTCTGTGTGTAATAAAATAAACGGTTTATCAGATGCTATTTTCCGCAATTCTATGAATTTGTTTGTTATCCAAATGCGACAGAAAATTGACTTAAGTGCTCCATACAGCCTTTATCATCCACTTACCAGTAAATGATCCTTAGTTAGACATCAGGACTTTCCATCTCAATTGGGGGTATGAGTAGCATGAGCGGAGAAAAGCGGGTTAAGGGGTGCATTACACCACTGGGCATAAACGTAGATTGCACCCCTTGATTTTGGTCTAACTCACCACACCACCTTTGCCAGTTGAACTGGTTTTTACAAAAATCGGATTGAGGTAGATGTTTTTCGACTGAAAATACCCGTATAACAGTTTTCTGCCAAAAGTTTCCTCGGTTTGCCCTTCTACGAAAACCTGGATCATACACGTATCGATACTGTTTTTTTCTTTGGCGACTTGTCGCGCTTCATAGTCGTCAACTAAGCGCCAGACACTACCGACTCCAGTCGCTTCCCCTCTACCGATGGTGCAGCAAGTCAAGCCAATCCAGCGAGCAGGCGACTGTCGATGGGATAGCGCTGCTCATCGCAACATCGGCACCATCTGTGATATGTTAAGGTCGTGAATAATTTATCAATAAATATGAATAAATAATGCTTAAGATACATGCAAAAAAATGGGGTATAAAACACAATATACACGGTATTATGGAACTTAAAATTTCTGCTTGGGTCGGTACCATTATCGGGCTGTTGAGCATCGGAATGATGCCAGCTGTGGGTGCTGAAAAAATAAAATTTTCTTACAGTATTTTAGAATTTTCTCTCTCTGTTACTGATTTAAAAACTTATGCTCAAGAAGGTAAAATTAGCAGTCAACTAGCATCATATACAAAGCGCCTCAAACCAGAGGATCTTGCTCAACTGCGTCAGGTTTTGACTGAAAAACAAAAATTAAGTCCCGTAGCAGTCTCTCAATTTCTCTATTCAGAAATCGGAGAAAGTATGTTAAAGTCTGCGGGTCAATTGATTCAAACAAATTCAGGACAAAACGGTTTTTATGCAATTCGTGGAGCGTTGATTTTAGCTGCATCTGATCCAGGGGGATTAACACTACTAAATGCTATGCGCTACTTCCCTTCAGAGAATATTCATATTAACGTTGAAAAGTTTTTCGCACTGATGAATAAACTCTCCACTCTAAAGAAGCAGACAAATCAAGCTCTCTCTGTAATTGAGCAACAGTCTATTACAGAAGCATCTACTGAACCACCTATAGATATCTCAAAATTACCGGAGTTATACAACAAGTCAGGACCATTTTATTGGCAGAAAAGAACGATCGCTCTTGTGGATACTAATCGTAGCTCCCTAATTGGAAGCATTAAAAATAGAGTTATTCAGACAGATATATACTTACCTCAAAGTCAAGCACCTGCAACAGTTGTAGTCATTTCTCATGGACTAAATTCTGATCGTGATAGCTTTGCTTACCTAGCAGAAAATTTAGCATCCTATGGGTTTGTTGTTGTTGTTCCTCAGCACCCAGGTAGTGATTCTCTACAAATGCAAGCACTACTAACAGGGACAACCCAACAAGTATTTGCAGACCCAGAATTGATTGACCGACCCCTAGACGTAACTTTTGTGCTTGATCAATTAGAACAGCGTTCAAAATATGATCCTTGGCTACAAGGAAAAATCAACGTCCAACAAGTCGGTGTTATTGGACAATCTTTTGGTGGTTACACAGCCTTAGTCTTAGCTGGCGCACGCATCAATATTAACCAGTTGCACAAAGATTGTAAACCTGAATCTGATCATCTCAATATTTCGTTGTTGTTGCAGTGTCGTGCTTTAGCACTGGGGAAAAATTCTCCTGATTATGAACAGTTCCAACAAAACTTAAGCAACCTAGATTTACGCGATCGCCGAGTGAAAGCTGTGATTGCTCTCAATCCAGTTACTAGTAGTATTCTTGGACAAGCAGGTCTTAGCCGAATCGAAATTCCTGTACTCATTGGTGGTGGAGCCTCAGACACGGTTACTCCTGTCTTTTTAGAACAAATACAAGCATTTAACTGGTTGACTACCAAAGAAAAGTATTTGGGTATTGGTGACAAAGGGACTCATACTGATTTGATTGCTAGTGTGAGTAATGTAGTTTTACCATCTTCTAACCGTTTCTCTGGTTTCTCTGAGCGCAATCCAGAATTAGGACGCATTCTTCTTCAGGCTTTTAGTACAGCTTTCATGAAAGTATATCTTGATCACCAGACTCAATATCGTCCGTTTCTAAGTACATCTTATGTGAAGAACTCGAATCGCAATGAACAATCAAAGGTCTATTACGTCAGGTCGCTACCACTAAGGTTTCTACAAAAATTAGTTCGTAATTAAGAAGGCAGGCAAGCGAGGGCAGTTATGCTGAAGGGAACCCCATAACTGAAGTTAGGGGATTTAAAGTTCAATACGGTTCAGTTAAGGATAATTGTAGGTTGGGTAGAGTGATAGCGAAACCCAACAAAACTACACGAACATTGGGTTTCGTTCCTCAACCCAACCTACGCGAAATCAGGTTTTCAGTTCTAACTGAACCGTATTGATTTAAAGTTATAATTTTCAACAACTGTATCTTAGGCTTTGTGGCGATGGAGATGAAAGTTGCCGGAATTCCACTCTACGGCACCGATATGAAAAATCCTGACTTTGCCAAGATGGCAAATGTAATGGGCATTTTGGGCATTCGCGTAGAAGATCCCACTGAAGTTTGTCCAGCAATTGAGCAGGCATTAAATCACGACGGACCTGTCGTTGTCGATGTGTTGACCAATCCGAGTGAGCTTTCTTTGCCTCCCAAGATTGAGCTGAATCAGGCATGGGGCTTCAGCGTGTACATGCTCAAGGAGACACTTTCCGGTCACGGAGATGAAGTGGTTCAGACAATCGAAAGTAACTTTCTGAAAAAGCTTAAAAAACCTGAGTCTTATGCTGACTGAACTGAACACCTCCCCAAACCCCTCTGTCTTCTGCCCTTTGCTTTAAATTGAAATTTCTGCTAAGTACTGATGAATAAACTGCACTGCGATTGATCCTTCGCCGACCGCAGAGGCAACTCGTTTGACGGAACCAAGCCGCACATCGCCAGCCGCAAAAATTCCCGGACGGCTGGTTTCCAGGAGAAACGGTTGCCGCCCAGCAGACCACTCAGCAGAGTCAGCCACAGCCAGTCCGGTCTTAATGAATCCTTTGTCGTCGGTTTTGATCGCTTGGGGCAGCCAATTGGTTCTCGGCACTGCTCCAATAAAGGTGAAAACGGCAGTGACATCGAGCGATCGCCTCTCACCTGTTTTGTGGTTGCTCACCTCGATGGAACGGAGGCAGTCATCCCCTCCGATCTGGCTAATTTCGGTGTTACACAGTAATTCAATGTTGTCCATCTGCTCGATGCGACAAATTAGATAGCGAGACATACTCTTGGACAGGTCTTCGCCCCGAATCAGCAGCCAGACCTTCTCTACGTGTTCAGCTAGAAAGACAGCCGCTTGTCCGGCAGAATTCGCGCCACCGACCACAGCTACCTGCGAACCCCGGCACATCTGCGCTTCGGTGGTGGTGGCTGCATAGTAGATGCCTACACCGTCAAAGCGATCGCATCCCTCAATGTTCAGCTTTTTGTACTCAACTCCCGTTGCGATCAACACACATTTTGCTGTAACGTGTTCGCCGCTACCCAGATGCAGCACCGCAATGCCATCCTCGAATGTCAGTTTGACCACCTGGCAGTTTAGCGCAAGTTGTGCCCCAAACTTGTTCGCCTGCAACACGGCACTATTTGCCAAGTCAGTGCCAGAGATGCCCGTGGGAAAGCCGAGGTAGTTCTCAATTTTAGAGCTAGTGCCCGCCTGTCCACCGGGGGCAATATGTTCCAAGATGATCGTGTTCAGTCCCTCTGAGGCTCCATACACCGCCGCTGCTAATCCAGCCGGTCCCGCACCCACAATAGCTAAATCGTAAAGCGTCGCCTGAATTGGGTTCTTGATGCCCAGCCGTTCGACTAATTCTGCCGTGGTTGGGTTTTTTAAGACCAACTCGTTCCCGTAAACAACGACAGGTGTATCGGCTTCGCTAATGTGAAGCTGCCTGAGCAGAGCGTCAACCTGCTGATGCTCCTCCAAATCGAGCCAAGTGAACTTGCGGCGGTTTTTAGCCAGGAAATCGCGAATGCGAAAGGTGTCACGCGAAAATCTAGACCCGATCACCCTGAGACCCGAAAAGTCTTTCGACTCTTCCATGTAGTATTGCCTGCGGACGATAAACGTCTGAAGAATGAGGTCGCTCAAGCTAGAGTTTTCTCTGAGGATTTGTCTGAGATCGGCTGCGGCAACTTCGTAGACTTGGCAATCCCCCTGGGAGATCAAGCTCATAACGGCACGACCACCCGTCAAATGTGCAACATCACCCGTAAACTGTTTCTCCTCAACAAAGGTTATTGTTTTTTCTGCGCCATCGGAGCGATCCACGATCGCCATCTTGCCCGACTTGATGACAAAGAAACAGATGTCGCAATCGCCAATTTCAATGATGACTTCCCCGTCTCTGTATGATTTCAGTTGAGCAAACTTTTCAATCTTGGCAATTTGGGCATCGCTCAGCTTAGGGAAGAGAATGCTGTTGAGTGTTTTTTCGTCCATCAATTTCCCCCTTTTTTAGTACAATTACATATAATCAGAGTTTTGACGCTCGGCTGATAAAGAGTTTTTGATACATACCTCGTCCCTCGTGGTTGAAAAAAATTATCGCTCCGAACTCAGGTAGTTAAATCAGCATTTTTTTTACCAATATTCGCTCCATAAGCGTTCTATAAGGTAAAAGAAAATCACGGTGAATAGCACCAACCAAAACCACGTCACGGGCGGTTCATTCAAAAAGAGGATACATAGGATCACAAATTCTACGACAATCCAAAGAATCCAAGAAATGTTGGACATGTAAATCTTTTTACAAATTAGTAGATACCAGTCAGTTTACGCAGCCCTGGAATTACCCAGTCAATCGGTTTACGTTTTTCAATAGTAATCCAGACTTGGGTTGTTGTCCCTGACCGGATGGGAACATCTGGGCCTTGAGAAATCGTCCACTTGAAGCCAGTGTATGTGGAAGAATCTTGCTCGAGAACAGAGTCAACTCGGATAACTGCTTTAGACGCTACCAGCTGTTTTGCGAGTTGGTCGTTGCCCGTTACACGGGAAATGTCTTCGGGTGTGGAAGGTAACTGAGACACTGAAATCACTCGACTGACAATACCACCATAACGTCGTCGGTAATCAATGTTGGGTGTAACCTCAATTTCCATTCCAGGAAACATTCGTTTAGCTGCTCCTACCGTAAAGAAGGTAATCCCCCTCAGAAGCGGGTGCTTATCCGGTTGGTCAATAGTTCCCAGACGAGTTCCTGCACCGATATACTGTCCGACAGTCATCGACAGATCCAAGATTGTACCATTAAGTGGGCTGATCACGTTGCTATTTTGTAACAATTGAGTTTCCAACACTTTTCTTTGGCGCTTGAGGTTGTCAATTTGATTGTCTCGCTGGTAGTCAGATTGCTGATCCTGAAGTCGGAGTTGCTTTTCTTTAACCTGCAGATCCGCAAGTTGGGGGTAGATATTGGCGATTTGGACGCGATTTGACTGTATACTTGTCTCTAAACTAACAACATAACTACTGAGTGGAGCAATCGCCCCTTGTTCAACCAACCATTGATACCTCTTCCTCTTCTCTGTTAGAAGCTTGTCCAGTTGTTGGTATCCTTTTAGGTTAGCTTTCAAGCTTAAACGCTGCTTTTCAATTTGCCGAATCGTCTCGGCAGTTTTCTGGTTCTGGGTTGCATGAACAATCTTTCTTTGAAAGTCCAGATCTTTAAAGTTATTCTCCACCTGCTGAATTTGCTGGCGCAATTGTATTAAATCAAGCTGGGCTAAGATCTGACCTCGTTTGACTTGGTCCCCAACTTTGACATACATATTCATCACCTGTCCAGAACTACGGGAATTCAACGCCACTGCTTTGAGTGGGACGACAATGACTCCTTGACCCGCATATTTTACCGATAATCGGCAGAAGAAAGCCCAAAGCCCAAGACCGCCTAATAGACTAATTAGAGCCAAGCTTTTCAGATAAAAGGGGATCTGATTACGCGGGGAACTTGACTTTTTCTCGAGGGGAGTTAGCCGGTGTGTTTCTGTTTTACGAAAGTCATTACCTTTATCTTGAGTTTTAGTGTCAACTTTACTGTCTTGTTCATCAATATCAATCTGAGTCTGTTTAACTCGAGAGGATATCGAGTGGTCTTCATTAGTCATCTTTATTTACTTTATTTAAGAGGATGTTTAAAAAGTCAGCAGTATAAAGGTTTCAGCGTGGGCGATGCCTGCGGCGTGCGCCTACGCACGCTTCGGAAAATGGATAAAGTCGAGCTAAGTAAGAGGAGATGAGGACCAACCTTGAGCTATTTGATTCAAGTTGTCGGTAATTTCCTTAATCTGGAATATAACAGTAGAAAAAACAATGATTGCATCTAGGGACAACTGGTTTCTTTCACCTTGCTGTCTAAGGTTTTCGAGGCGCTGGCTGACAACATTAACTGCTTTTGACAGAGCGGAAAAATTCTGCTGGGAAAGCTCAGAACCCTCTGCCGCTCCTAAATCCTTAAAAACCTGAGCTATCAGTTGGGTGATTTCCTGTAGTTCTGGAAACAAGATGTGGGGGATGTCACCTGAGTTGTGAGCGTAAATTGCATCTTGTAAGGACAAGAGATTGCCGAGTATTTTTTTTTCATAACCGATGAAAAAATCCCACTTTTGATGCGTTTGGGCAACTATGGCGTCATTTACAATTTCATGGGCGGTAAATGCCTGTAGTGAAACTTGACTTTGAATCGACTGTTGAATGGACTGAGATAATGATGTTATCTCTGAAGTGTCAGCACCTTGCAAATAGCGATCGGCTATAGCTTGATAAAATTGCCCCATTTTAGTGAAGGTTTGGCGAATGCTAAGTTCGACTTTTTGAGGAGTAGTAGCAGGCCAAAACAGACGAGTAATCACCAAAGCTAGACAAATTCCGGCACAATCATTTTTGAACATATTCCATAGATCTACATAGAGTGTTGGACTAGCAGGTGAGGTTAAAAACATCAAAGCAAACGCCGTAGTCAAACTGAGTCGAAATGTAGCATTGAGCTTGAATGCCGAGCCGAGGTAAACTAATGCAAAAAGCGTGATCGCGATCACCGGAGTACTGTTTCCCAACGTTCTCATCACCAGATAACAACTGGAAAATGTTAGAGCAAGGGTGATCGTGATAGTTTTAGCGCTCTTAATGGTGATGCCCCAAACAGGCTCCATCAAACTCATTGCCATTAAAGCCATAAGTAGAGCCCACTGCTTGATGTCAAACAAAATAAAATATTTGCCTATTGCGGCAGAAATTCCCAGTGCTAGTCCGGCTTTGAGATGTTTCTTAACAGTGTCACTCGGTATGGAATGGAGCCGAAAACTCAATCCGATTCGGCGCTGTTTTCGGTTCAAAATTTGGTGAGTCTGTAAAAGCGATCCTAATTGCTCTAACTCGTTGGTAAAGCTGGTGAGAGCGTCTAAAAACGCATAAAATCTCACGATGTCTGACGTAGGTAACGCCATGAAATCTTGAGTTGTTCTAAATTGTTGAATTTGCTCCGTAATCGCTGTAATATCCTCGGATAGGGGTGGGATATCAAACCTGGAATCATTCGCCTTCCTAGAAGGGATAAGACGTATGAGTGTTGTGCAAACAACAGAAACTTGCTCAACCAGATGGATTAATAGTGCGGAATATTGATCCCACAGATGATTGTCTCCCTCCGAGCTTAAAGTCTGCCTCATCCGGAATAAATAGCGCACCAGTCTTTCATGGGCAGCAATCAGTTCGCTCCAGTTATCTTGGACAAACCAATCCCCCTGTAGCCCGTATGATAAATCTGTTAGAAAGCTTTGACTTTCCTGGACGAGAGTTTGCATCTGTTTGAGGTGCTGTGTGTTCTCGGCACTTGATCGTTGAGAACGTAGGTGAGCGAAGACAATCGCCTGAAATTCTTCATCAGTGTCACGCAGAATCTGCGTCAGATGATTAGATAAAGTCTCTCTTGGCTTTTTAGGCCACAAGAAAGCCATCACTATGAGGCCAATCAACACTCCCACGAAGTTGTATCGAATTCGATCATAAACATAGTGCCAAGGATATTGACCGTGAGCTTGGTCGATGAACATGAGGGGAAATATGATTGTCGCACTGAGAAACCCCTGCCACTTCAATGCTTCACACAGGAGCAGAGTTGCAACATAACAAAGTGCTGCAATCATGGGATGGTCACCCAGGCAAGTCAAAGCCAGAGCCACCACAATTCCACCTAGGAATGCCCCAGCTAATCGCGACCATCCTGCCTGAAGCACCCCTCCACCAGTCGGGATGATCATGCTCAGGTATCCCAATGCTGGGTAATAAATGAGGTTTTGATCTAAGTGGGCATAGCGAAACAGTTCCGCGACTAAAGCGCCACCGATGGCTACTTTTAAAGAGAATTTAATTAAGCTGTTCAAGTTAGTTTGAGCCTACACTGCGTTCCTAAAGTTACGCTCTGCTACTACAACTGGCGAATGAAGGGTGATACCCCTCATCAACGATAAATCGACCATTTTGTTTTAAGAGTTGATCAAAAAGGAGGCGATGTCTGACGACAAGTCGCTCCGCGTCTACGCCGTTTGCGAGTTCTACAGTTCTATTTTTGATGTCAAGACCCGTAGCTGCCACACCCAAATGCCACTCAGCATTCAATTGATAGGGGTTTGGCAGGGTGCATTCTTCTGGTCGCCTACAAGCGTCAATTTCCCTTAAAAACCCGCAGAGCGTAATGCCTCAGCCCCTCGCAACCCTGCAAGAGTTGCACCAACAATCACAATTCGTTCTTCAGTCATTTTCGGTCTCCTGGCGATCATCCATTTCCACGGTAATTGCTCGCACTGGACACGATTGTGCAGCTCGCT
>JAQYWP010000785.1 GCA_029379285.1 Rhizonema sp. PD38 | reverse complement strand
ACGAAGCACAGCTTTGGCGGGGAGGGGTTCTTCGGTATTAAGGTTATGCTATCGGACATGATATGTATAAGCAAATAGCCGGATATAAGATTCTATCCGGCAGACGTAAAGCGCAAAGCTCTCGCGCCTTGTCAGCAACCTCCGCCTTACAAGAGCGCAACTATAACGAGAGATCTAGCTTGACAGCTAGATATTTATTTTTTTCGTTCTCCTCAAGAGGTACTCTTTGTGACATTCAGATAGGACTATTTTCTCACTGACTTTCCATAGTTTTCAGTCAGTTGATCAATATAGGCAGCATACTGATCTGCCAGGTTTTCACCATGCAGAATCAGCATGTTCTCAGAATTTAGAGTAGCATTATGAGAAAAGTTAAAACTGCCTGTGACAACTGCATCATCGCACACCACCACTTTGTTATGCATGAAGTCATGTTTGCTTGTGGGGGAGTAGGGCTTGGAGTGTTTCCCAACTAAATGACTTGCCACTTCCTGAAAAGTTGAGACGATACCTTCATTTTTTGGTGACTTCTGCCAAAGTTTCACAGTATGATTCATTTGGGTGGCATCATAGATCCCAGTAAAATCCTTGACTTGCTCGCTGCGAATAGCATCATCTAACGCTCCCAGGATGGCATGAGAAGTCAGCACCATAGAAGATACCTTGATCCGTCGCCGCGCTGAACTGATCAAACTAGCAATCAGGTGATCAATGGTTTTCCCTTCACCAGGCGAAAACCCAAAATCCACAGCAATCTGCCCGACATTCACCGTGCCAGTATCCCCAACCCCTGTTGAGCGAATATTTCCCTTAACCCACATTTCCTGAAAATCGGTTTCATAGAACAAACCTAGTTCGGGAGATTCAACAAGCAAGATGTTATTTTCCTGAAAGCTCCAAGCATCATCAGTGAAATTAGTTGATCCTGTCCAGACAGTGCCATTGCCCGTATGAATATCCCGCACAATATACTTGTTGTGCATCAGCTTTGAACCCAAAATCCCCTTAACCTGGATATTCTCCGGAGGATTGCTGAGAAAATCTCCAATTGCCGCAGGTGCAGGATCACCACCCACCTCTACGAATTGATCCATATCCATTTCGACAACTGCTGGTTCTTTATCCTTGTGAGTCGTCTTTGTCGGTCTTCCCTGATAATACACAATTTGTACCGACACTCCGGCGTTTGCACGTTCAATCAGGGCGTTGATCACCGGATCATGAGTTTCTGGCTCTTTCAACCGAAAATCATAGATTGCAATATGCAAGCTGGATTCAGCTGCACTAATGAATTCAGCTAATTGATTTGCTACCTTCAGTGCTTGCCCGGCTTCACCATCAGTGAGAAATGTGACATTAATTGCCATACAATTTACCTTTGATTGGAAATTTATGAGGCTATTGTCCAGCCAACTGAAGGCTAACATGAATTGTAAGTTTTCCGGAAATCAATTGGGTATCAAGTCGAAATCCTTGTAATTTCGAGCTTGATAATCTGAAAAGCCATGCTGGTTTGAGAGTGCAAAATCAGTTGTAACCTTAGATGTCATTGGTAAGTTTCAAAGTACGACGAAACTCATCCGGTGTTGTAACCATCCAACGTTTAAATGCCCGATGGAAAGCACTAGTGCCTGCTGGCTGAAATAACTAACCTGTGAGTTTCAAGCCAAAAGCTTGATGTATAAGGATTTCTTTCTTTTGAATGAGTGACTTTTTACTTTTGCCTTGTTGCACTAGTTTCCGAAAAACCCAAGAGAAATGCCACTTCAGACACAGCCATATGTTGTTCTTGAAGATAATAAATTGAGAGTGATTGCCGCATCTGATCGACAAGTTTATGATAAGAAGTGCCAGCTTCTTTAAGCTTGTGCTGGAAGGTGCGAGAAAGAAATCCCAAGCGTTTGGCGATCGCTTCAACTCCCAGATTACCTCCACGTAGTTCTACACTGATTTCCCGACGAACGCTGTTGATTAATCGCTTCGGGAGCATCCCAATTTAACTTGAGCAAAAATGGGTTTACAACGTTGATAAAAATCTTCATGTTCAGCTTCCCATTCGGTAAATTGTTCAGGAGTTTACAGGATTTCGGGAAAAATGCGCTTTGGTTTACTGGTAAACTTATTGCTTGAGGTAGGCAACAGGAAAGAAAGATGTACACGTATACCAACACTGCGTAGGTTTTAAGGAAATCTTGTTGGAGAAAAAGTGTAGAAAGCAGGATGTATAAGGATTTTTATCCTTTACCCTTTACCCCCAAAACTTTCAAGTATTGACACGTAGACTTGGTTTTTTCACGCTCTGATTTAGGACTGCTATATGTCGATTCCAGCAATTTCTGAAGCAATAATACGGCACAACTCCAACGCTTCATCATATAATCGTGGTGAGGAATATTACCGCAGGGGAGCGATCGCAGAGCTTAAAAAAAGAGGCAATGTAATTCAGGCAGAGGTAGAAGGTAGCGAAATTACACCATATCAAGTCCGTATTGGTTATGATGCAGGTGGAATTACCTCAGCTTTTTGTACTTGTGCTTATAATTACGATGGTTGGTGCAAACATATAGTTGCTACCTTATTGGAATGTCTACATCAATCAGAGAAGATTGAAGAACGTCCGACGCTGGAAAACTTATTAAATCGCCTTGATCTTGTTCAAACTCAGCTATTACTGCAAGAACTGGTGGAAAATAGACCAGAACTAATTGAAGATATTGATAAGTTTGTTAGTTTAATAGCCATACCGACTCCGACAATAAAACAGCCTTCTACCCGTCGTGACAAAATTGATACCGCACCATTTCGCTCCCATGTAAAACGGATTTTACGGGATGGATTGCAAGCATTAGAGTATGGTACAGAAGATGATCCATTTACAGATGATTTGCTGACTGTAATTGAGGAAGCGCAGGAGTTGTCAGAAAATGGTGATGGAAATAATGCAATGGCAATTCTTGAAACGATAACCGCAGCTTATGCTGAAGAATGGGAGGAGTTAATAGATTACGGTGGAGACAGTTATTCTATAGCAGAACCTCTCGACAAAGCGTGGACAGAAGCAATTTTATCTGCACAAATGTCTAAAGCAGAAATGGTGGATTTGCAGGTAATGTTAGAATCATGGCAAGACGAAATTAGCGCAGACTTTAGTATGAGCTTGGAAGCATTGCGTCAAGGTTGGGATTACGAACCACTACAACAGATAATGCTTGGGGATGATACCATACAACTTTGGGAAGATGAACGACCAAGCTTTGCTGATGATTTAGTATTTATTCGTTTGCAAATTCTTGAACGTCAAAATCGTTACACAGAGTATTTAAATCTAGCTTTAGTAGAAGAAATGACTCTGCAATACCTAACGCAATTGGCAGCTTTGGGAAGAGTAAATGAGGCGATGTCAGCGGCTAAAATCCTGATGGAAAGAGCAGAAGAGGGTTTTGCCCTGGCAAAAATATTGCGGGAAGATGGGTATTTGGTTGAAGCGTTGGAAATATGTCAAGCAGGTATAAATTTATCAGGTAACTGTTTATATGAATTTGCTGCTTGGACTAGCGATTTAGCACAAGGATTGGAAGATATTGCCACTGCGTTAAATGCCAGTATCATTGCCTTCAAAATCAGACCATCGATTCAAGACTATGGTAAGATTCAAGACTATGCAGGAGAAACTTGGTTAACAGTCAAACAAGATTTACTTCAAACACTGCGAGATCAACCAGATTGGGGAATGCAAGTAGCCAAAGTAGATATTTTTCTCCAAGAAGGATTAATAGATGATGCAATAAAAACAGTAGAAAGAGACACTTACTATGCTTCAGAACTGGTTCATAGAGTTATGGAAGCAGCAGTTCCCCATCGTCCTGATTGGGTGATTGAGAATGCTCGTAGACGGGCAGAACCAATTATGGAACAAGGAAAAGCTGACCGTTATGATACTGCGGTTAAATGGCTAAAAAAAGCAAAAACTGCTTATTTTCAACTTGGACAAACAGCTGAGTGGTCTGCTTATCGAACACAACTAGAAGCGGCTCATGGACGTAAACGTAAATTGATGGAATTATTTAAACAACTGAATAAATAACATGACTAATTTTACACCTAATCCCACAAAACTACAAGCACAACTCGCTGAGAAATACTTCGGATTAAAGCCCTTTGCTCAAAAAATTATTCAGTTATTTTCGGTAATTTATGCACCGATAGACAAAAATTCGTTCCTCAGTTGTCTGAGTAAAACTGGCGCGTTAGATGAAAATAATAAGCCTTGGGTTACTAACACCATCAGCTACCAAATTGAGAAATTGTTAACAGCAGGCTTATTAGTGCGGGAAACGCGACAAAGTCCTGAATGTCATCCGCTACTCACAGAAATTGCTACTCGTCATGCTGTAAAAACGGGACAGTTTGATATACTAGTTACAGCCGTAGAGGAAAAATTACCTATACATAGTCACTGGAATAACGATTCTCGGATTTTCCGTAGCCTGCGCCAGTGTATTAGAGAAATCCGTATTGGGATTTATCGTCAAGATACAAGTTTTATTAATAAGCAAATTGAAGATTATC
>JAQYWP010000784.1 GCA_029379285.1 Rhizonema sp. PD38 | reverse complement strand
TAACTGTATGGGTGTCGCATCCTTGGCTAGGAGATGGTATTACTGAGGTAGACCCTTACTTTCGCGTGAACACAGCGTTACTCGAGCTGACAGATAGTGCTCAACATTACAACATTTATTCGGAAAATGAGGAATCAGGAGAGTTACCAGTAGTACATGAACGCCCAAAAGATTTTAGTGTTGCCAACTCGGGTTCTCGAAGTGTAAGTTCAAGCTTGGATTTAGCTAGATCTCAGAATAATCTGTCTCGCGAAAGCTTGGGTTTGTTGCTAAGCTGTCAATTGGCAGAATTGCATGGCGGAGAAATTTCAATTCAAGGTTCACTAGAGTCGGGATATCGTTATGTGCTGAGTTTGCCACTACATTTGGGAACAGTAGATACAGTCAGCGATGTCTAACTGAATAGTAATTAGCGATCTTCTGCTCTTCCATTAGTAATATGCAATCTATGTTATGACTTTTTAAAGACTATCCAAATTATCATTGAATCCAAGTTGTGCAATCTGTGCTAATTGACAGCAGCTGTTTATGAATTTAGTTTGGCAACGATTTACTTTGTCTTATTTACCGCTTAAAGAATATCTTGACACCAGCTACCTACACCGTTTGGTAGGTGTATTTCGTTCTTGGCGGCAAACGAGTATTTTAATGCAGTGGGGAGATACCATAGCGGCAGTCTTACTCAGTTTGGTATATGCTCTTGCTCCTTTTGTTCCTAACGAACTGCTAGCACTGTTTTTAGTGGCTTGCGCTGCATTTTGGCTGCTGTTGACTTTATCAGATGAAGCAGGATTAGCGAAAGTTACTTCTGTGACGCCCATTCATTTGCTACTGTTACTCTACTGGGCAGTTATGGCAGTAGCAGCTGCCGCATCACCAGTGAAAAAAACAGCGTTAGTCGCTTTGTTAAAAGACTTTGGAACTTTTTCGCTCTATTTGCTACTATTTCCCCTTTGTGCGAGGGTACTCAGATCGCCTCGCCTCCGTGCTTGGATGATCACTCTTTACTTGCATATCTCGCTCATTGTCAGTGTATATGGAGTGCGGCAATGGTTTGATCATGTTCCGGCACTAGCAACTTGGGTTGATCCGGAATCTCCCCTAGCAAAAGTGACAAGGGTTTATAGCTATTTGGGTAATCCCAACTTGTTGGCAGGGTATCTTCTCCCAGCAGTCATTTTAAGCTTGATGGCAATCTTTGCATGGGAAGGTAAGGTAAAGAAAGCCTTGGCATTCACAATGCTTTTGGTTAATGGTGCAAGTCTTATACTGACTTTTAGTCGTGGTGGTTGGATCGGACTGATTGTTTCTTTGTTGACTTTGCTTGGATTGCTTTACTATTGGTGGCGACCGAACATGCCTCCTTTTTGGCGTAAATGGTCACCATCAATTCTCTGTGGAAGTTTGGCGATCACATTATTATTAGTACTAGTCGTAAGTGAAACAGCTAGAGAGAGAATTTTCAGTATTTTCGCTGATAGACAAGATAGTAGCAATAATGTCAGACGCAATGTTTGGACTGCTGTCAGAAAAATGATTGGCGATTATCCACTTTTAGGGATTGGACCAGGGCACAGTGCTTTTAACAAAATTTACCCTCTCTACGCCAGTTCGCGTTTCACTGCTTTGAGTGCTTACTCGATTTACTTAGAAGTAGCCGTAGAAACCGGGTTAATCGGTCTAGCTAGTTTCCTATGGCTATTAGTTGTGATTTTTAATACAGCTTTTGTGCAATTGCAAGGGTTACGACAATTGAATCGTGGAGAGGGATTTTGGTTGATGGGAGCGATCGCTTCTTTAACTGGTATGCTTGCACACGGCTTATTTGAGACAGTATGGTATCGTCCTGAGGTAAATACTCTTTGGTGGTTAATGGTGGGATTAATTGCCAGCTATTATCGACCGCACTCTCAAGACCAAACTCAAGCATCTAGCTAAAAATTGAATAAGCCTTAGAAATAATTTCTAGGGCTTCAAGTCTTTTCATGAATTGGTTGTACAAAGCTTACTAAATAAATTCTGACTACCATTCTGATTCAGTTTTCCCACAAATGGCAACAATCACTATTCTCGATAAGAAGTATTACCACCAACAGCATTGGGATCTACGTAAGTAGTTGTTGTCTCAACGCGATTCTTCCGAGCTAAACCACCCAAACCTATCAAACCGAGAAGTCCTAACCAGCCCCAGTCAAATCCACTGCCAGTATCTGTGGCTGTAGTTTGATTTGTGTCAGTAGTGGTTGGGCTAGTGCTTGTACTGCCACCTGTACTGCTACTGCTGCTACCGCTTTGAGCAGAAGCAGGTAAAGTTGAAGGCAGAACTGCTAAACTTAAGGTAAGAATGCTAGCACTGATGATCTTGGTAAAATTACTTTTCATGTTTTTAATGACTCATTTTTTTGAACTGATTTAATCAACACTTTACTTGGTGTATTCATTAACAAAATCAACCTCTAGCCGTAAACTAGGTAATATCGAAACTCACACTGAAGATAGACAAGATCTATCCAAAGAGGACACGGGAGTGGCATCATAAACGCCCATATTCAGAAAAGCTATGAATGATTTAGGATTGTTATAGAACAATTATTGGAGATAAAACAACGGTTTACGCACGCCCATTAGCACGATTAATCGAGCAATTGCAACGCTTGCCAGGAGTAGGTCCAAAAACTGCTCAACGATTGGCATTGCATATTTTAAAGCGATCCGATGCAGAAGTAGAAGCTTTGGCACAAGCCTTAATCGAAGCAAAAAAACAGATCGGCTTGTGTTCTGTCTGCTTTCACCTCTCTGCTGAACCTGTTTGTGAAATCTGCCGCAATTCCAACCGCGACAACAGCACTATCTGTGTAGTAGCAGATTCCCGTGATCTAATTGCATTAGAAAAAACCCGCGAGTACAAAGGCAAATATCATGTATTGGGCGGAGTCATTTCCCCGATAGATGGTATTGGTCCAGAACAGTTAAATCTCCATGCTTTGGTACGTAGAGTCAGTCAGAATCAGCCCAAAGAAGTGATTCTGGCAATTAGTCCGAGTGTGGAAGGTGAGACAACGACACTATATGTCGGTCAACTCCTGAAGCCGTTCACGATGGTAACGCGCATAGCCTTTGGGTTACCTGTCGGTGGGGATTTGGAGTACGCTGACGAAGTGACATTAGCAAGAGCTTTAGAAGGACGTCGAGAACTGGATTAGGGAAACGGGAGTTATTTTTCTGTTGCGTGCTACCCTGACGCAGAGGGAAAAAATATAGTTTCTTCCTTCTGCCTTTCATGGGTAAAACAATCTTACTTTTAGCTACTCAACTTGTAACGCTCCATTGATATCAGTAATTTCCCATCGGGTTCGTTCGCCGTCTCGCCAAAAGCGCAAGGCAACAGTCGCATCTCCAACAGCTAAATTTGTAAGTTCTAAATCAGGCAACCACTCTGGAAGCACGGGTTGTAACTTTAAACGTCGTTGTGGGGCATCAGCTTCCAAACCAAGGATACTACGGAGCAGTAAGAAAATTGAACCGGCAGCCCAAGCTTGGGGAATATTAGCATCAGGATAGGGTACGGGGAAGCTATCGTCTTGGCGTTCAATTCCGGCAAAAAGTTCTGGCATTCTTCCTGCTTCAAAATAACCAGCAGCTGCAAAAATTCCCTGTGCAATCCGATTTACTTCCTCATGATAGCCGTATCGCTTTAATCCAGCCGCAATAATAGAGTTGTCGTGGGGCCAAACGCTTCCTAACTGATAACTAATGGGGTTATAAGCGGGATTTTGAGCAGATAGAGTTCTAATACCCCAACCGCACCACATATCTTTTTGAAAAAGGCGCTGAACTAGCTTTTCTGCTCGTTCCTGTGGTATAATGCCAGACCATAATAAATGACCTGGATTTGAAGTAATTGATTTAATTTGTTGCTTTTTGTTGTCCAATCCCAAACAGTAAAAGCCTTCTTCCTCCATCCAAAAGCGATCATTAAAACGTTGGTAGAGATCTTCGGCTTTTTTACGAAGGGCGATCGCGCGATCGCCTTCACCCCAAATTTCATAAATATCCGCAGCACGTCGCCAAGCATCGTAGACGTAGCCTTGTACTTCACAAAGAGCTATGGGCGGTTCAACTAAACTGCCGTCTGGGTAAACCATCGAGTCACCAGAATCTTTCCAAGCTTGGTTACGCAAACCTTTAGGAGAACGAGTCAAATACTCAACAAACCCGTCACCATCAAAATCGCCGTATTTGTCAATCCAAGTGAGTGCCTTTTCCAGTGGTTCTCGACACTCATCCTGTAGCAGACTGAGGTTAGAATTCCAGCTATAAGCTTCAGCTAGAGTCACAATCCACAGAATGGTAGTATCCACCGTCCCATAGTAAGGCGTATATGGTAGTTGTTGCAGTTGAGTTAACTCATCACGCCGCAATTCATGCAACATCTTGCCTGGTTGGGCATCGCGCCAATCATCCACCTCAGTTGCCTGTAACTGAGCTAGTCTTACCAGGGTACCACGGGCAAATTCGGGATAAACTGCCATTGTTTGCAAGCTGGTAATAATCGAGTCGCGCCCAAAGAC
>JAQYWP010000783.1 GCA_029379285.1 Rhizonema sp. PD38 | reverse complement strand
GGTGATCATAATACTCGGATGATTCATAAAAGGCGTAGTCAACTGCTACAGACTTTTGATGAATCAGGGTGGTAATATGGTCGTGGACAAATTCTGACTGCGCTGTCCGTACCCATTCCATCAAGTTTTGTAGACTTCCTCCGAGTAACAAGATGCAACCCATTGCGGCAGCAGGAACTATAATCGGTTGAGCTCGCTGCCAAGTCGCCCCAACCCCCATGACTGCTACTAAACCATCAACCGCCGAGCGAGTCAGGTAGACCATTGCAACTGGCATCAGTCCCTGAATAACTAGTAATATAGCCCAAGCGATCATCCATCCCTTAGATGCAGTCCAGACTAAATGCAGGGTTTTTGGCAAATAAGAAATTCTCGCGATCGCTCTGCCTATTCTTCTATTCAAAATTTTAGATCCCTTTCTTTTCTATTTTTAAAGGCTACCCTCAGGCAGATGCGATTAATTGCTTATTATCATTTATAAATCCTGTTTGAGCAATATCTTCTTCTATTAGCTTCACTAACTCCGGTAACACGTCCAAAGAAGGTTTTCTTTTTAAACGACATATTGACACATTCTTCACCAAACTGGCGCACTGACGCAGATGAGAGCTAACAAATTCTGGTGTCGTTAGTAAGTCTGTACCACGGGAGTGACGAACCAATTCCAACAGAGCATTCTGAGGTGACAGAGACTGTATTTCGTTGTGCGTTGCTGCCGCATTTTCCAGCACATAAATCCGCTTGATTGGTAGAACCGTTTGCGAAAATCCTTGTTCAAGACGATTATTCCGTTTTGCTATTCCTGCATGAATTAAAGTTAACGTTTCAAAGTCGTATCCTAAAGAAGCCGCTGCATCAGGTAATAGTTTGACTTGGGGAAAGCTGGGAAAAGTAATCGGGCGATCGCCTTCAACTTGAATCGCCATCACATCATCTGTGAGTAAACTATATCCCTGGTTGTAAAAAGCATTTGCCAAGGTTGATTTACCCCATCCAGAGTTACCCAAAAACGCTACTGCCTCATTATTAATCGCAATGCTGCTCGCATGAAGGACGAGATGCGATCGCTGTCGCAGCAACACGGCAAAAATTGGTCCGAGAATACAAGGACGAAGCAAATCCTCATCAATTCCTGCATCCGGTTCGACAACAATCTTGCGTCCCGACTCTACCAAAAATCTGCCTGCTGTGGAGTTTTCTAACTCTAAAAATGCCAGTAGCTTGTTAGCACCATCAGCTGTTTCAGTTTCTAACTGGCTAATCTCTCGAAGCGAAATCACCACATCTGGCTGTTGTGCAACTTCACAGGGTATGAGTTCCGGGAAAAGGAACTCAGAGTGAATGCGAAGATTATAGGCAGTATAAGCAAACACCTTTAAATATCCTTGGAGAAAATTACAGTTTGCTATTATAATGGAGGGAAGTTGTTTTGCTTGTTCAAAAGTCCGGGGAAGAAAAGGCTACGGATGTCCGCAGCCCTTCTCTCTTGCAAGCTCTAGCTTCTACAACGAAGCTAGATTAACAGTTGCAAGGACTTTAAACAATGTTTCTTCAGCAAGCTGTAGCGGCTACTACAGAGTTTCTGTCTATCTATTAGATCCCTTTACCACTGGCATTTGGATCTAAGCACTTACCACCTGTCTGAATACAAGCATTCAGTGTACCACTGCCTTTGGTTGGGGTTTGACCTGGTCGTCCGAAAAACAAGTCATTAAATCCGAATTCTCCACTAGCTGCTGTCAGCTTGCTAACGGTACCGTAGCTGTTCAGTTTTGGTGCTTGGTAGCTCTTCTTCATTTTGAAACTCCTTATTGTTTGTGAACTCCGAACCTTATTTTTAGTTAAGGGTAACGGCATCTATATATTAACATATATTGTGTTAGATTGCAATAGTTTTAAGACTTTACAAATAATGACTGTCTGTATAATTTGGTGTAGTGCAACCCAAGTGCCAACATTCCTCCCATCCAAGCTGATAGTAAGTCTTGCGGGGAGTTAACTTCGCTCTTTGATATCAATTGCTCATAAGCTGTCAGCAAGAATTTTGTGTCTGCGTAAGTTTCGATAGTCTCTAAATGGTTGAGCATCACCTGATCGAGAACTGGTCGATCTAATGTCAGGAGACCGTATTCAAAAGTAGGAGACATATCAGATTTGCCACGTCGCCACTGTACGGACTCAGGTAAGACATTTTTCATGGCGCGGCGCAGGACTAAGCGAGACCATCCTAGGTGCAACTTTTGTTGAGCCGGTAGGGATAGGCAAAACTCCAGTAAGCGTTTATCCATAAACGGGTGACGAACTTCCAAGCCAAATGCAGCTGCATAGTGATCAGAGATTTCTAGCGCTTGCGTCAAAATGCCAGAAGTTAAATCGCGACAATGATTTTCTCTTTCTGTTGTGAGCGGTTGACTTGAGCGATTCTCGAAAGTTTGGATACGCTTTTCTAAACCGATGCGCTTTGCAAACGTGGGATTAATTATCGTCTTAGCGTTACTCTTAGGTTGATTATGTCCGCGTAGAAAGTGCCAAATCTTGAGTACGAAAGGAGGAAGCAAAGGTTTTAAGCCGTGGCGCAGAAAAATCTGCCATGGAGAAACATTAAAGTATTGCAATATTTGCTTGGTTTCTTTGACAAAAGCAACCCATTTCCATAGGCGAGCCAGTTGTTCCAGGTATGTCAGACCATAGTAGCGCAAGATATTCAGAGGTGAAGCACCGACAAGTTCCCCAAGAGCCTCAGCTTCAACAGCAAAGGTTGCCCACTGTCTTTGGTTAGCTAGTTCAGCAAAATAACCATCCCCATGAGAAATGGTGTTATCGCCATCAAAGCCATCTAAAACAACCCGGACACCTATTTTGTGAGCAGCATCGTTCAATTGCCAAGCCAAGAAATGTGTCGGTGCGGAAATGACTTCATCTTGATAACGGAAAATTTCCTCTAAGTTTGACAAAGGACCCATTTCGTCAGCATGGACATAGTGGGGGATCATGTCACCTTGGGCAATCACAGCCTCAATAAAAAAACGCTCATCACTTTCGGGAACAGCATCAAAAATATTTGAGAAGGTGTGCAATGAGCGATTCTTTCCTTCTTGTATGAGCAACTGCCGTGCCATACAAGTAATAGAAGAAGAATCTAACCCACCACTGAGATGAGAACCCACGGTAAAGGCGCTACGTAATCGGCACCGCACGGCTTCGGTAAAGATTTCCCGCAATGCTTCGGCATACTCTTCATCAGAATTAAGCCGTAGTTCCCGCTTTGGATCAAGCGTCCAGTAAGACTGTATTTGTATACCTTTGGCACTCACTTTTAGGGAACATGCGGGAGGCAGTCTCATAATATCCTGGTACAAGGTGTTAGATTTATCTTGCAAGTTTTTTGCCAGATAGTCACCTATCTTCACCTCATTGAGTTGGTGTGGTACTTCCTGCAAACATAATAAAGCTTTAATTTCAGAGCCAAAGGCAAAAATTCGACCTGTTTGATAATGATAGTAGAAGGGCTTAACACCCATGTGATCTCTAGCGCAGAATAGTATCTGTTTTTGTTTATCCCAAATCGCAAAGGCAAAGTCACCTAAAAGATTCTCTAGAAACTCTTCTCCCCATTTCTCATACGCAGCCAAGATTAACTGGCTATCCGTAATTTTATCAGTTGGACAGTTATGAAACTGTAACTTGCTTAAAAGTTCATCACGGTTATCTATGCGAGCATCACAGGTAATGACTAAATTACCAGTTTGATTGACTAAAGGTAACTTTTCTAACAAGGATTCAGGAGTCGTCCACAGCATCCTATGCCCAAAACCAATACAGCCTTCAATCTTAATATCTGCACCATCTGGTCCCCGGTGCGCTAATATCTCTACCATTCCGACTAAGTCTTCCTGGAGTACATGACGACCGTCAAGGTAGTAAATTCCCATAATGCCGCTCATAATCTCATTCCTTTAACGGTTAGCATAGGTATAAAGCTACTCATCAGCCTGGTAGTCAAAGCATGAAACTTGACACCACAATATAGATAGTGGCTTGCTCAATTCACAGCCCAAACAATCATGTACACGGAAACTAGTCTTTTTAGTTTGGTGTCAATCTAAAAATTACAGGTGAAGGCGGAAGGTTGAGAGTACACGAAGATTGTGACTCCTGGCAAAAAATTCTCACTTCCTGTCTGGCAAACTTACAGCAATTTTCAGGTAATTAGACCACAGTAGGGGTGAACGGCCGTTCGCCCTTACAAGCCGTGTGGTTCATTTAGGTGAAAATTGCTGTAATATGCTGGATTGCTAGTCTGCTGTAAAACCCCCCTAGCAGAGTTCGGAGACACTGATGGAGTGAATAAGGTGATGGTAGATTGTAATGTAATTTGTCAGCCCTACACGTCATTCTTTTTCAAGGTGTACTGTTGCTTAACACAGTGGTAGATTGTACTTAAATAGTCTATCCCTTGAATCAGTTTTTACTTTATCTTACTTAGTCTATATTATGACAAAGTTAACAGATTTCACTGCTAGATACTGGATCTTTATGAAAAAAATATAGCTAAGTAAAGAATGTGTAAA
>JAQYWP010000782.1 GCA_029379285.1 Rhizonema sp. PD38 | reverse complement strand
AGACAGGGTTGTGCCAGAACTCCAACGGCGTGGGATCTTCCGCCAGGACTACGAGGGCAAGACGCTGCGCGAAAATCTGGGACTTGCCCGTCCTGCTAACCGCTTCTTCGAGGCCACCACCGCCTCTGTAAGCTATCTACCCCGTAAACACGGTGATATTCTTGAGCAGGCACGCCATTAAACTTACAGAATTTTCTTTTTCTTCAGAGTCCCGATTTCTTTAAGAAACCGTGACTCTGAACACCCGTCAAAATTGTAGCAAAGCAAGTTGATCTGCACATTAACTGGAAATCTTAGTTCAAATTCCTGGGTATGAACATCGGTGTTCCTCTAGCTGTAAATTTCAACCCCCAATTCCCCTTAAAACCTAAGTCCCGCCTGTTTGAGTAGTGGTAGAACGCGCTTACCAAAGAAATCCAGATCGGGATCGAAATCGTAGAAGGCAAGCTGGAAGCCATCGACACCAGCTTTATTGAGTAGCAAAAGTTGCTCGGTGATTTGTTCGGGTGAACCGATTAATTGCACATTAGCGCCGAGCGCACTGCCAACACCATGACGCAAATTTCTCTTCTGATGTCCCTTCCAAGCGTGTGCATCGCTGCTGACGCGAGAACGTCCAGCAATTGACTCATAATCGGCATGGTCAATAATCGCCTGAGCATATTCTTCTACCTCTTTTTCAGTTTCACGCACGACAATAAGTGGATTTAGGAGAGTGCGGATTTGTCTACCATTGGCGATCGCCGATTTTTTAACACGGGCAGTATGGGCGGGTAACGACGACAAGGCACTTTCTATGTCACCACCACCCGGACTGGTGATAAATACAATATCAGAATGGCGACCTGCAAACTCAATACCAGCATCCGAGCCAGTGGCATTAACTAAGATGGGGCGACCATAAAGCGGTCGGGGGCTAATGTAGGCATCCTTAAACTGCCAAGAATTCTGACTTTTGTAAGAAAAGTTCTCTGTTTCCGACCAAAGCCTTTTAAGGACAGAGACGAACTCATCAGCGAGTTCATAGCGGCGATCGTGTTCGATTTGGTTCCAACCGAACAGTTCATGCTCATAAGCCCGGTGTCCGGTGACAACGTTAATTCCCCAGCGACCTTTAGAAATATGGTCAAGTGTCGCACCAAATTTAGCCAGATGGATGGGATGCCAAGGTCCGTAGAGGACGTGAATGGTTGAGATTAATAGAATCCGTGAGGTAATCCCGGCAAGGGAGGCAGTGGCGATGAAGGCATCTAAACCTGCTTCTGTCCGAGTTGGCCCCTGTCCGCCCTTAGGCTGCCATGTGGAATAGCCGAAAACAAGGTCAAACCCTAACTCCTCAGCTTTTTGGGTCAGTTTGGCATTATAGTCAACCGACCAATCGGTAGTGCGCGGTAGGGTAGAAGAACTCCAACCACCGTGATGAATCGGTAAGAACAGCCCTAGCAGTACTGGCTGCCGGAGAGCTTGGGATAATGGGCTTTGGGGATAGTCTGTTGGAGCGGCGATCGCCTCTTTACTTGCTCTCAAAAAAGTAGTATCAATTGCATCCATAGTTCCTCTCAACGGTTTCGGTTCTCAACAAAATTAGAAGAATCCTCGTTGCGGCAATGGTGTACCGTTAATCTCGTAGTCGCCGATCGCACGAGCTTTAAAGTGATTTGGGTTGTGTGAGGATAAGGTACGAGCGTTGCGCCAGTGACGATCAAAGTTTGAGCTTTTTTTAGTTGTGGAAGCCCCACCAACTTCAAACAACAAGGTAGCCGAACGTAATGCCAAATCATCAACAATCAATTTAGCCTTGGCTGCACTCAGAGAAGTTGCCAGTGCCGCCGCTGTTTCTGCCTCCTCTCCCTGGGCTTTGGCAGCAGGAAGGCGATCAAGACCATCAGCTGCTGCTAAAACAATTGCCTCGGCAGCAAAGGCATTGGCGGCAATCTGTCCAACAGTCTGCTGTAAAATTGGATCTTCTGTTGCTTGCTCGCTTACGGCATGGTAAAAAGTCCGTGGTCTGGTACGGACGAGGGCTGTTGCATCACGCAGAACGCTACGAATAATGCCAGCGTTGATTGCTGTCAGGAATAATTGCGGAACGATGTTGTATGGCAGGTGGTCTTTGTCTGTGTCTGTCTCAAAAAGTACTTCATCTGCCTCTACACGGACATTAGTGAATGTAGTCGTTCCTGTGCCTGTAAGTTTTTGTCCGAAGCCATCCCAGTCATCCACAAGGTCAATCCCCTCTTGTTTGGTAGGAATGAGTATAAAAGCTGTAGTGCCATCGGGTACTAACACACGCACGAAAATTAAGTCCGCATAAAGGCTGCCAGTGCTGTAATATTTCGTCCCATTCAAACGATAGCCGTTACCATCGGGTGTTAATTTTGTATTCACGACTTGACCGCCACCAGCCCGCTTGACTTCTAACTCGGTAGAAGCGAGTCCAATAATCGCACCATCAGCAACAGCTTTGAGCCATCGGCGATTCCTTTGGGTGCGATCAGAACGCAAAATCCGCTCTGTTACAGAGAAATGATTCCGCACAATGTGAGCGACATTTGGATCAGCATCCCCCAGTTTAATCACGACCTCAAATAGTTCCCGTGCAGTGCTACCACCACCACCTTCAGCTACGGGGATTCGCAATGCACCCAACCGAGAACGCCGGATTAATTCAACCACATCAAAAGGCAGGATCCGATCGCGATCGCGCTCACTTGCCCCCAGAGCAATAAAATCAAAAAGCTGCTGGAGTTCCGGCGAGTTTGCGCTTACAGGAGCCGAAAACTGAATTGTGGTATCTGCAAGTTTCTCTGGACTCTTAATCATTAGTTTCTATCTCCAAATATCCTGTGAAAAATCTATGTTTGTGAGTGGTGAGGCAATTGCTATTTGTGGTTGACGCGATGGCACTACAAAGTTGAAGAATGTTTCCAGCCTTGAGGCGATTACATCTAGTAACATATTCAAGCCACCGACTGCACTCGACAAAAACCATTCCTCTGTAAGGGTTTTAGATGTATTTAAGTTTTATAAAGTCCCAAAAAATTACCGTATTACCGTAATTTTATACTCCCAAATTTTCCCCAAGTTGTCAATCTGTTTAACGTCTTTTTGCAGGAAAGACTCAAAGTTGAAAGCAAAAAAGCGTCTATGGAGTAAGTCCTGCACAAAGTCATTGAAAGTAACAATTTCGATATCTAGCCCAGTATCAGATGCTAAATTCTTTTTGACAAACTCTAAAATTTCTCCGACTGGAAGTGGTGAGACACCAACTTTGATTTTGTCTTTGGCTACAGTTGTAGTTCTATTAGCAGCTGGGGTTGCTGATGGATTTACAGTTGTATTACTCCCTTCCCGCCGGAAGAATACCTAATTAAATGAACTGCCAAGACAAGGGCAGTGCGTTGGGCGGCTCTGCCGACTTGAAGCACCTGCCCGCGCCAAGAACGCCAAGAAAGTTAGAAAGAAAAGAGGTAATCTTATACCGGGAAGGGAGTAGCAGCAGAATTATTTGGAGGTGAACTCCAACTAGAAAATACTGTATAAGTCGCAAAGGATGTAATGACTATTAAAAAGAATCGACGGTTAACATGGATGATATTCATGCGAACGCCTACTATAATCAATAAAAAATGAGCAAAACTTAATACTTTATAAATTACGAATTATCTCAATTTACCACTTTTGAGCGGGAAACCAGTTGTAATTTTTATCTTTAACATCAATTTTTTTAGGAATAATTTTGAGTTCATAGAAAGTATCTGCCATACGTTGCAATTCACTCATAATTTCATTTGTTACAGCTAATACTTGACGTTTACCACCACGTTTTTCAACGATTTCCATTGTCTTGACATCAGTTTTGTATAGTTTAGAAAGCAGTTGTGCCGAATCTTTGTAGTTTTGTCTAGACCAAGTACCAGCCTTTTCTAGATCTTGTAAAATTATCTTGACAATGTCTGAATGATCGCGCACAAAATCTGGAGCAGCATAATAAAAGCTTGGGCTTTCTAGTGGCGCTTTGTCTCCGAATACAGTGCTATTATCTGCTAATAGACGAGTGCGAAGTTTACGTTCAGCTTCAGCAGTATAAGGGTCCCAAATTAACCACGCATCGATATCACCACGCTCAAACGCTGGTAAAGCTTCGGCTGGTGTCAAGTAGAGAGGTTTAATATCACTAAATTTCAAACCTACTTTCTCTAAAGCACGCACAATAATGTAGTGCTGACCAGAACCTTTTGCAAAAGCAACTTTCTTACCTTTTAAATCAGAAAGAGTCTTAATCGGTGAATTTTCTTGAACTAAAATAGCTGAACCTCTAGTGCTACCTGTACCTGCAGCAACCCTGACAAATGGTTTATCTCCTGCTTGAGCAAAGACGCTTCCTGTACCGCCACCGCCACCAAAAACAATTGCACCTGCACCCATCCCATCCAAGAGAGGTGCAGTGGAAGAAAATTCATTCCATGTCACGGAAATACCTTGAGGTTGCAGACGTTTTTCTAAACTTCCTTTCGCTTTTAAAATATTCAATAGCGCCATCCCTTTTTGATGTCCCATTTTCAGCACTGTTAATTTAGGGA
>JAQYWP010000781.1 GCA_029379285.1 Rhizonema sp. PD38 | reverse complement strand
TCACCGCAAAGGTATAGGTGCCAGAATTGATCGCAACATCACAATAAATCTGAATTAGCCAAGATTAACGCAACTTCCTTAGCAAAATAAGTCAAAATCAAATCAGCACCCGCCCGTTTTATACTAGTCAAAGTTTCTAAAATCACCTTTTTCTCATCAATCCAACCATTTTGAGCCGCAGCTTTAATCATGGCATACTCCCCACTGACATTGTAAGCTGCTACAGGCAAATTCGTGTAATTTTTGACTTGGCGAATAATGTCCAGATATGCCAAAGCAGGCTTGACCATCACAATATCTGCACCTTCCGCAATATCCAGCGCCACTTCCTTAATAGCTTCCCTGGAGTTTGCCGCATCCATCTGATAAGTCTTCTTATCCCCAAACTTTGGGGCAGAATCCAAAGCATCCCGAAATGGACCATAGTATGCAGAGGCGTATTTTGCAGAGTATGCCAAAATTCGCACATCAATGTAACCGGATGCATCTAGTGCGCGGCGTATTGCTCCCACTCTGCCATCCATCATGTCGGAAGGTGCGACCATGTCTGACCCAGCAGCAGCTTGAGAAACCGCCATTTTCACTAAGACTTCTATTGTAGGATCGTTTAGAATGACACCGTTTTCATCAACGATACCATCATGACCGTGTGTAGTGAAAGGATCAAGCGCAGTATCGGTAATTACTAATACCTCTGGCACGGCTTGTTTAATTGCTTTGACGGTCCGCTGTACCAATCCTTCAGGATTGTAGCTTTCACTACCAGTATCATCTTTCTTTGTTTCTAGAATGACTGGGAATAAGGCAACAGCACCAATCCCGAGTTGATACAAAAATGCTATTTCTTGAAGTAACACTTCCATTGTATATCGATAGCACCCAGGCATAGAGGAAATTTCCACTTTCTGCCCCTCTCCTTCCATCACAAACATAGGGTAGATCAGGTCATCTAAGGAGAGTGTGGTTTCCTGCACCATACGACGTAAGGTAGCACTGCATCGTAGGCGACGGGGACGATGAATTAAGGTTGTAGCACTCTTATCAGTGTGATTCTCAGTTAGATTTTCTGATGACATTGGATTTTATCATTAATTATTACTTCAAGAAATAATGATAATCGTTTTCAAACAAGTTTTTTTGATTTGCGAGCAGAATCCAGAAGATAATTGCCCTTAATTTGAACTTCTTGTTGTTTTCCGTTACGTAAAACAGGAGACAAAATAGGACAAGCGTTGACTTGTCAACAAATAGATTTACAGATAGAATTAATGAATATGATAATAATAATCATTATGCTAAGTCAATCATGCATGTAGTTGTTACCTGCAAGCGTTACATATGAGCAGTATTGGTATGACAACTCGACTAACTCACAATCAACAGAGCATTTTGAAATGGCTGGAAAAACTTGATTCCCCGATATCTGCTCAAAATTTGTATGTGCAATTGCGCTCATCTCATCAACGTTTGGGGTTGGCAACAGTTTATCGTTCGTTGGATGTGCTGAAATTGAGAGGATTGGTGCAAAGCCGCACCGCAATTAATGGTGAGTCACTATATAGTCTGGTGGAACAACACCAGCACTACGTAACATGTCTACAATGTAGGGAATCAATTCGGGTATATTCTTGTCCAGTTTGTGAACTAGAAGCTGAATTGGCGCAGTCCCTGTCGTTCAAAATTTACTATCACACCTTTGAGTTTTTTGGCTTGTGTACATCTTGCCAATTGCAAGTCCCACAATCCGTTTTATTAAAACCAGAAAAACCTGTACCCTTTTATTAGGTAAAACTAATTGAATGCCAGTTGGATTAAGCTTACCCCCCTAACTGTCGTAGCATAGCTTCGACCCTCGCCACGCTCTCCATCTTACCCTGGTGTTTGTACAAATCACGGGCTTTTTGAAACACTATGATCCTGGAGTTTCCGCTCTTGTTGCCGATATGAATTTACTGATGACCATTTCGGCAATTGGGGCTGTAATTTTGGGGGACTGGTTTGAAGGGGCGCTAGTCGTTTTCCTGTTTAAACTAGGCACAACGCTACAGACTTTCACTTTCGGTCGCACTCGTAACGCAATTCGTAACTTGATAAATTTAACCCCACCCACTGCCACCATTAAGCGAGGTAATCAAGAGGTATCAGTTCGAGTGGAGAAAATTCAGGTTGGCGAAATTTTGACAATCCGACCGGGGCAGCGCCTAGCATTGGATGGAATCGTTATATCTGGTAATTCAGCAATTGACCAATCGCCCATCACCGGAGAATCTATTCCAGAAGACAAAGCCCCAGGTTCGCGCGTCAAGCAGTAATCAAGCGATGCCTTTGGCAACGGCTTAAGCCGTATCGCCCCATCGCCCCAACTCATAGTCACTCCGACATGGTGACAGTGTTTCCGTTCTCTTCTTATAAAGCAAACAAAAACTTGTCACCAGTTACTATATAGAAAAGACACTAGCCGATACTGAGTCAAGGTAAAAACACGCCATTGCTACCACGGCAATGCCTCTTTTTGTCCCAGGATTTAGGAACTGACCATAATTAAATTAGTGGTAATCATTATCATAATCGCTGAAAAAGTTTTTTGACGTAACCAGGATTTTGAAAGGGTAGAAATGTGTAGTCACGGTACATTGCTTGATGAGCGCACACAAGAGTCCGCTCTCCCTGACTTTGAGATTAAAGCAAGCTTTCCCAACCAATGGATATGACGGATGATAAGCTTCCTAGTGTATCGTTGGTCCTCCTCTGACAAGGCAACTGATGCTAAAGTATAATTTAATACTTGTAATACTATAAAAACCAGCATAATTTCATTTAATATTGTTTTAAGCAGAAAGTTGGATTTACTTGCAGAGTTTTCCGGGTTTAAAGGGTACACTAGGAAATTAGTGATAAAGATAATCATTTTTAATCGGAGGGTCAAGAAATTTAGATCACACCATATTTCTGCTGCAAGATGAAGAATTGCTAATTACAGGGGTGGTATGGCACGAATAGTTAAGAATGATGATCGCGAAGACAATTTTTATACATTGAGACTTAATTGAAATGGCAGATCTTGAGGATCACATACGGCATAAGCGTGAACTTGTCATTGCTCTTATGGGCAAAGGCGGCACAGGTAAGACATTTATCTCGCTCGGTCTGATCCAATCTTTGAAGAGATTAGGACTCAAAATGATCGTCGCGGATGCAGACTCCAACAGGTCGCTCTCGCGTTACCTAAGTTATCACTATCTTGGATATGGAGAAAAGGAACTTCAAGAGCTTCCTTTGATAACCGGATCTGAGAAGGACTTTTATGAGTTTCATGGACTCAGTTCAGAGCAAACTTACCGCAAGTTCTACAACACTCCGTTCCATGAAGTCAAAAAATTCTCCATCACACCAACAGACTCATTTACCAAGAAATATGTAAAAACCCTCAGTGACGAACTTGCTCTCATGTCAGTAGGCACCAGTGCACTGCGAATGGAAGAACTCTACTCCAACCGTTGTTCTCATGCAACACTTAACCCACTGAAAGCTTGGTTGGCACTATGTACAAATGGGGCTGTGGTTCTCGACTGCGGTGGTGGAGAAGACTCAGGGAGATTTGGTCTGCCCATAGGAACCCATGTGGTAGTTGTAGTCGTTGAGGCAACACCCGATTCTGTGGCAATTTCCGAAGATATCCGTGCCATTGACGAAGAGTTGGGAATTCCAGTCGTGTATGTTTTAAATAAGTGCCTCAATCACTTCCCAGAAGTTGAGGCATTCGAGTCTAAATACTCAGACAGAATAGTTGGGAAAATTCCTTTTATGCCCTCTATTTACGGCAAGAATCCTCTTGATGTTTTTGACCAAGTCGAAAGAATCTCTACCCAAATCTTGGAGCGAATTCTCTCTCAAAAATTGAGTTCTCCTGAAGAACGGTGGGAAAGAGTACTTAGGTGGCAAGACCGCTTGCAGGAACAACGAGAATTAATGAAAACTCAGCCATTTAGTTTTGTCAGTTGAACTGCTATTGCGCTCTTCAAAGTGTAACGCACTATTTGAAGAGCGTGCCTTACTTTTTTAACAGTAGACGCGATCTTCGTTAGTGATAGCGATCTTCGAGTCTTCCAGTTTATCAATTAAGAGAATCCCATCAAGATGGTCAATTTCGTGTTGGATGACAATGGATAATATCCCATCAGCAGTAAAGGAAAAAGTATGAGTTTCTCGGTCAAGTGCTGAAAGTATGACTTGATTAACTCGCTTGACAACTCGACGCTGCCCTTGAATGCTAAGGCATCCCTCTTCTGAATCAATCAGAGACCCTTGGTATAATATTTCCGGATTAGTAACGCACAAGATATCTTCAGGTAGAATCTCCCCTGTCTTGTCACCTAATATGCGTTTTCGATTGAGGACAAAAACCCTTTTTAACTCTCCAATCTGAGGAGCAGCTAACCCCATAGATCGGTATTCAAGCATTGTATCGACTAAATCGTCAACTAAAGTTTGAAACTCTTTATCAAATTTTTCAACATGAGTTGAACGTTGTCTTAATAAAGAATTAGGATAAGAGACAATTGTTTTGAGTGCCATATAAATATT
>JAQYWP010000780.1 GCA_029379285.1 Rhizonema sp. PD38 | reverse complement strand
GTCTTAAGAATCTCCGTAGCTGTCTTCTGTGGAGATTCTCAAAAACCACGATATCTTAGCTAGGTGGAGGAGTTTCGTTGCTATCTGATTCGACAAGTGCAGTTTCTTTCACCCGGCGAATCGGTAAATTAGCAATTAAAGCTGTTGTGCGTTGGTTGCTTTCCAACGAAAACTCCAAGCCCTCAACCTCTACTTCCACGTAGCGACAGACAATTTCTAGGATTTCTTGCCGCATCTTTTCTAATGCCTGAGGGCTTAAGTCAGCGCGATCATGGGCAATCACTAATTGTAGACGACGTTTCACCTTTTGGCGGCTGGTGTCTACAGTACGAGAAAAAAGTCTGTCTAGAATTTCAAGAATCATAGCTACGGGGAGGCTTGATGAGATGAAAGGTTAAATAATCTTTGTCCACAACAATCTACGGAGACGAGAGAAGATATTTTCGTTATTAGATTGGTCTAACGTCAGAAATTCGACTGTTTCTCCTTCTAATCTACGAGCAATGTTATCAATAGCTGTAGAGGCTAAAGAGGGACTCTCGGCTAAGACTAAAGGTTCACCGCGATTTGTCGAAACAATAACCCGCTCATCGTCGGGGATAACCCCTATTAAGGGAATTGCAAGAAGCTCTTGAACATCTTGTACAGACATCATATCATTTGCCTGTACCATTGCAGGTCTGATTCGATTAACAATTAGATGAATTTGCTTAATGCCTTGTGCTTCTAATAACCCGACGACGCGATCAGCATCACGAACTGAGGCAATTTCTGGTGTAGTCACAATTAAGGCTTCTTTAGCTGGGGCGATCGCATTTTTAAACCCCATTTCAATTCCTGCTGGGCTATCAAGCAATACGTACTGATACTTTTGTGCCAGTGCATTCACCAATAACTTCATCTGATCAGGATTGACGGCATCTTTGGTGCGATTTTGTGTTGCTGGTAAAAGCACTAGATTGGGTTGACGCTTATCTTTCACCAAAGCTTGTTCTAAGCGACACTCCCTAGACAATACTTCGACTGCGGTATAAACAATGCGATTTTCCAAACCTAGCAGCAGATCCAAATTTCTCAAACCAAAATCCGCATCAACTAAAGCAACTTGACGTCCCTTTTTGGCTAAAGCCATACCCAAATTTGCTGTAACTGTGGTTTTACCCACTCCTCCTTTGCCGGAGGTAACGACAATAATGCGAGTCATGATAGAAACGCGTCTCAATTAAGGATTAGATAATTTAAAACTATAAAGTTTTATTGCTCTTGATTCACTTTATTAAATAGTGATCGGGAAAAATCCATTGCTTTTGTAATGCGAATTCCTTGTGGCGTTATATATGCCACTTCCGGATAAAACTGCATCGGCAACTTTTCTGGCGCTCTGGCGACAGCATCCGCGATTCGCAACTGGGTTGGTTCCATTTGCAAAGCCATAATGAGACACTCTTGGTTTCCAGAAGCACCAGCATGAGCAATTCCACGTAGACGACCCCAAACCAGAATATCTCCATCTGCAACTACAATACCACCTGGATTCAAATCTCCCAAGACAATCACTGTACCAGGATGGCGAATTTCCACTCCTGAACGCACTGTCATATTGAGATAGAGGGCTTCTGCTAAAGGTGGTTTAACAGCTTTTGGTTCTGAGAACAGGGAAGTTTCTGGCTGTAGCTGTTCTACAGAATAACCTGAACTGGCAGCTGATATCGCAGTTTGACGACGACAAGTGGAAACAGATTTCATCTGGATTTGCGCTTCACTTAAAGTTTCCGCAAGTTCCTGCAATTGTCTGCCATCAAGCAACCGATCCTGTGCTACAAGATGTAAGGCTGTATTGGCTGAAAAAAAGCGCTCTCTACCCACCAACCGGAACTTCACCTGTTGCCAAATTTCTGACCAACCGTATTCCGAGTTTGGGACTTGAGATTCTGTGGGTAAAATTAGTAATAGTTTTTCTCCCTCACTTTTCAACTGGACTTGGATGTTATGATTCACCGCTATTTCTGGTAACGGTGACTCCCTCGAATCGACATTGGCTTTCTCTAATGACTCTACATCCACAACCTGAGATTTCGATAAATACTGGAGAACAGAATCAACCTCTGCTTCAGGCAGCACAGAATTTTCGTCTGTATGGGAAATAGGAGAATCTGTCTCCAGATCTGAGAGAACAGAGATTAACTCCAGATCTGAAACAGCTTTTTTTGACTCTAAATTGGGGATGGTAGAATCAGAACTCATGTAACACAACGACTACGATAGAAACCGACGAGCGATTATTTATATTAGATACATTATGCAACGACAATCTTTAAAGTTGGAAATCTTCATCATTGAAGAATGAGACAACAGATAGAAGTCATTTTTCAGCATCTCCCACTCCTTACTGCCCCTTTGTATTTTCAAGAGTGCGCTTGTGCAATTAGTTTTGCTTTTTACTCAGCACTGTTTTGGGGACTAATACGTGTATAAACTGTTGCCAAAGCGTCATCATCACCAACATTACCTGGAAATAAAACTACTGGTAAATTAGGATACTGGGGATGTTTCGGGGAAGTTATGACTATAGAACAACCAGCTAAAATTTGACCGAGTAAACGCGCGGAAGTTAATCCCAACCCAGTACTCAAAACGTCGTTTGAGGTAATACCACCCTTACTAATTAAGAAGCCGATATCAGATGGCAACTCTTGAACAATATCCATTAACAAGCTTGAAACCCTGACTCCAAATTCCAACCGTGTTTCGACAGTCTCAAAAGTCAGTTCTTGGCGGCTGGTATAAACTACTGGTGTTTTCCCAGAGGTGTGTACTGCGTAGACTCTTTCATTAACCTCTCTCAGCAGTGTCGCGGATTGATTTGCGTTATCGCCAACTAACCACGCTACATCCACCTCAATCCCCACCGTACCTTCTGCTTGCAATAAAACTTCAAGTTGCTGAGTCGTCTTTTTGACATGGGAACCCACGATGACTGCACCGGGTTTACCTCCACGCACGTACTGTGACATTTTTTCTGGAGCGATCGGTTGCGGAGGTAATGCGGCTAAAGCTGTTAATATGCTGGCTGCACTGCGAAACAGAAAGCGTTTTCCCAGACTCGCTGCTCTTAACACATCTTGGGCAAAGCGGTTAAGATCGGCTTGAGTTTCACCATCTACTACTGCACACTGATTACCGCTAAGTTGTATTAATCGATCAAAACTACCTGCGCGAATATCGGCAAGTAAAAATCTTTCTACAGATTCGGCACAGATAAGTCCTTGAGTTTTTTCTTCTACATACTTGGGCAAGTAACTGTGATTGTAAGCAAAAACAGAATCACGGGCGAACTCAGTTTCATGTACTGGAGTTGAGACATTATCAAGGATTAAGTAATGTATACTGTCGCGGCTAACACGTCCACCTTCAAAAAAAGCTGGTACGAGAAAATGAGCATCAAATGGGCCGAGTTCTTGTGCAATGACATCAGTTTCAATGGGATAATGTCCCCGTAAAGTTGAATCAGAACGACTAACAACGAGAAAATCGTCAACTTTTTCAGCTTCTAAGGCCACTTTCAGATTATGGCAAACTTCTCTAGTGACAGATGCTGCTAAATCCGGAGGAAGTGCTCTTGTATTCGTTAGCACAAAGAATATGGGTGATTCATCTTGCAAACCCAAGCGTAAGGTATCTACATCCCACCGCATCAGCAACAAGCAACTATGGACTGTTTGAGAACCTGTCGGATCATCATCTAGGACGATTATTTTCGGTTTTGTAGTCATTTTATTAAAGGCGCGATTGTAATTTTCCGATCTCTGCTTCCACTGCAAAGGCTATCTGCAATGCTTGATTTAAGAGTTGAGCATATTTACCAGCGCGATCGCTCACTTGCAAGGTTTGCAAATTTGTCAAATTATTGGCAATTAAGTCTTGGTTATTAACACGTGACTTTTTATTATCCCGCAAAATTCGTTCTGTTTTCAAAGCTTGAACTAAATCTTCTCTAACAAGTTGCAAAGCCTCGACAACCTTCTCTCTATCATTTATACTATTTTCAGCCGCTTGCTGATCGTGAAGATCTATCTCCTTGATAACTCGATGATATTTCTCGACTTCATTCAAAAGAGTTGTCAGCGTCTTGGGGAAAGTCAAACGCCGCCAAAGCGATCGCCCAGCTACCACAGCAACTAGGACTACAATGAATAAAATGATTCCCACCATTGGAGAGGAACCCATTGTTGGCAGAATAATAAACGCATAAGCAACCCCGACAATGATTGCGGTTACAACAAACACCACCAGTAACTCCCCACGCAAAAACTTCATTCGCTGCTCGCGATTTTTCATCGTAGAAGTTTGAGAGACTTGATCTGGCTTGAATCCAGTTAAGCGTCTCAGTTCTCCCTTCGTAATTTCCAGGCCTATCAAATCCGGCTGCACAGGTATCGACTCTCATTCAAGAGCTTGCGTATCTATAATATTTTATATAAAAGCATACAAATTTACAGCGGAAGTCAACAAAAACTTCCTGTGGCAGTCCTTTGCGTTACTTTGTAAAATTCTCTCTATTTCTTTACAGGAGCGTTCTTCTGTTCTCAAT